>CAZMAC010000016.1:0-15794 GCA_964564085.1 uncultured Hyphomicrobiaceae bacterium | reverse complement strand
GGAGCGAAAGGGGTGTAAGTTTTAAGACCAATAAAAATTACCGATTTCCGGGTGTTCAGCCATTTTATCGTAATGGAGAACGGAGGAGCCAATGTTTAACGGTAATTTCTACGGTCTCGTTATTACGCTGTTGACGCTGGTGATTGCGGTCGTCTTGACCGCTCGGCAAGTCCAAGAGACCGGCATCCGCTTCGAAGTCACGATCCAGAGAGTTGATGGATATGTGGCGAAAGATCAACAGGAGCGGATTGGTGAAGAGGATAAAAAGCCACAAATCGCCTCACAGCCGCAGCGTAGCATAGAGTAGCCTTCCGATACTGACGTCACCACGATGTTGCGTCAGTATCGGCGGGATGGGAGGCTAGAAAGCGCAAGGCTCATAGCGCCTCCGCCGCCGGTGGGAAGGATCAACCCCACTTCAAAAGAAAATGCTCATACCGCTCCTTGCGGACTTTCTTCTCGCTGATTGCGAAATCTCTCACGGAAATACCAGCCTCATGAACGGTGTCCGGGTCGCCGGAGACCAGAGGATGCCACCAGGCCAAGTCTTCGCCGTTCGCCACCAGCCGGTAAGCGCAGCTGGGCGGGAGCCATTCGAGTGTGGCGGCTGTTTCGGGGGTGAGGCGCACGCAGTCGGGTACCTTTTCATGCCGGGTTTTGTAAGAGCTGCAGCGGCAGGCGCCGATATCGAGCAGTTTGCAGGCGATGCGCGTATAGACGATTTCGCCGGTGTCCTCGTCTTCGAGTTTCAGAAGGCAGCAGCGCGCGCAGCCGTCGCAGAGCGACTCCCATTCCTCATGGGTCATCTCCTTGAGGCTTTTTCGTTTCCAAAATGGCAAATCGTCTTGCATTAAGACCTGCTCTTAAGTGTTATGCTATGAGATAGCAGATTGCTGGACGGATAAGCCGCGTCAAGCGCGCTTATTGCGGGCAGAGCCAGGTTTCCTGTTTGCTGCGGGCGTTGAGTCGCGTATTTATACGTATGAATGTGACTGTTTCAGAGGGCCATTGCTTTGCGCGATTGGATTTTTAAACCGAACCGGCGCAACCGCTTGATTAACTGGTGGGCGCTCGACTCCTGGATCGACTCCAGTCTTTACGGGATCTGGGCGCGCTATCAGGATGTCTGGTCGGCTTATTCGAATTTCGTCAACCGCTTCCGGGTGACGGGATTTCGCCGCTTTACCGTGGAGATATTTTCCGAGGCGGGCACGATCGGATTGGCCGGCCTGGTCGGGATGCTGGCGCTCGCTTTGCCATCGCTGGAAGCCACGAATGACCCGTCCTGGCGGATCGCGGCACAATATAGTGTGACATTTCAGGATCGGAATGGCACGGAGATCGGCAAGCGCGGCATTTTGTTTTCGGATACGGTGCCACTGGAAGAAATCCCGGATAATTTGATCAAGGCGACGCTCGCCACAGAGGACCGCCGCTTCTTCGACCATTTCGGAATCGATGTGGTCGGCACCTTTCGCGCTATGGTCGCTAACGTCCAGGCGAACGATGTGGTGCAGGGTGGCAGTTCGGTCACGCAGCAGCTGGCGAAGAATCTGTTCTTGTCGTCGGAGCGTTCGCTTGAGCGCAAGATCAAGGAAGCATTCATTGCGCTCTGGCTGGAAGCCCGGTTGACAAAAAAAGAAATTCTGAAGATGTATCTCGACCGCTCTTATATGGGCGGCGGAACATTTGGTGTCGAAGCGTCCTCGCAGTTCTATTTCGGCAAGTCCGTACGCGAAATTAACCTTGCGGAAGCTGCGCTACTGGCAGGTCTATTCAAGGCGCCGACGAAATTTGCCCCACACGCCAATCCGGCTCAGTCAAGGGCGCGTGCAAACCAAGTCCTGACAAATATGGTCGATGCGGGATATATGACGGAGGGTCAGGTTCACGGCGCGCGCCTCAATCCCGCGAAAGTTATCGACAATTCCGACGTGTATACGCCGAACTATTTTCTTGATTGGGCTTTCGAGGAAGCGCAGCGGCTCACGCGGGGCAAAGGCGAATACAATCTTATTGCGCGGACCACAGTGGATCTTGCTTTGCAAAGGGCGGCCGAACAAGCCGTGGAAACAACTCTGGAGCAGAACAGCAAGTCTAAACGTGTCGGACAGGCCGCTTTTGTCGGGATGGAAGTCGACGGTGCTGTGCGGGCGATGGTTGGAGGGCGCGATTATGGCGATAGTCAATTTAATCGTGCAACAAAAGCATTACGCCAACCTGGGTCGTCATTTAAGACCTACGTCTATCTGACAGCCGTTGAAAATGGAGCGCGCCCAAATCAAAGGGTCGTTGACGGTTATGTTTCCTGCGGGAACTGGTCGCCGAAAAACTATTCGGGTGGTTATCGTGGCGCGATGACTTTGACAAGAGCATTGGCGAAGTCGATCAATACTGTTGCCGTAAAATTGTCTTTCGATTACGGCCGCGAAAAAGTGCTGGGCACACTTAAACGCATCGGACTCGACCATGTTCGCAAGAGTTGTTCCTTGGCGCTAGGCGATCAAGGCATCACAGTGCTTGATCATACGTCAGGCTATGCCACCCTCGCCGCGGGCGGCAAGCGGGTTAAAGGATACGCGATTACTGAAATCCGGACCCCGCAGGACGAAATTATTTATTCCAGGCAAGCGGACGAACCGCCGGCAAAACAGATTTTCAGCCGCCAAGCCGTCGAGACGCTGAATGAAATGCTGTCTCACGTCATAACGGAGGGAACCGGACGCGCTGCGGCGCTTGATTTTACGAGCGCGGTCGGCAAGACCGGCACAAGTTCAGACTACCGCGACGGGTGGTTTCTAGGCTTTACCGGTCAGTATGTTGCAGGCGTCTGGTATGGGAATGACAGTTTTACTTCAACCAACCGGGTAACGGGCGGTTCTCTCCCTGCTCGGACATGGCACCAATTCATGGTCGCCGCGCATACGAACTATAATATCCCTCAGATCCCCGGCGTCCCGCTACATCCAAACCAGGTCGAAGAAGCATCGCGTGTCGCGGAAATTAAGAGGAAGGACCCGACCTTGGGGACGATTTCCAGAGGGTCGAACCGGATGCCGTCGAAGACAAGGGAATTATTGATCAAGCTGTCAAAATTACTTAAGGAGGCTAAACCTCTAGATATAACAGGTGATGCCGACAGATTTATTGATGAGAACGCGCCTTCGCGCTTTGCCGGCAGTGACGTGCGCCAGTAGTGGCTTTCGCTGCATAAGGAAAGCCGGGCCGGTCTATCCAGCGGATTAAGCCAACGTGAAAAACTTCTTCTGCTTTTTGCTATTTGCAGGACTTTCATTGGTGCTGGGCCTTGGCTCGGCCCACTACATGATCCGGGATGGGTTCGCCCTGGTCGTGAGCCGGGCTGGGCCATGGCAGACCTGGATTCATGCCGGAAGTCTGACCGCGGACCCATATACGCGCGCCCACATCGCGCGCGCGGGCCTACTGCCAATCACGTCTGCAAGCGGCCTGACCTATTTTGCAACGTCCGACAGTAAAGGCCGCACACTAAGCTCAGATTGTATCTATGAAATCATAGCGCGCCCCCTATCCGCAGTTTGGTGGACGATTGCGGCATTCGATGAAGATGGAGAGCTTATATCCAACAAGGCTGCGCGGCATGCGTTCAGCAGCCAAAGCCTGGCGATTTTATCTGATGGCACTCAGCGAATTTCCTTGGCGCCCGCGGCGCGTCCTGGTCATTGGCTACCGTCGGGGACAGGGAATAGCCTGACACTGGTCCTGAGAATTATACGGCCCCTGGCGGTGGAGGGCGGTGAGGTCAGCGGCAGTATCGATGCGGACAGTTTGCCAAGGATTCGGAGGCTTAGCTGTTGATACGCACATTATGGCCCTGGCTGATCGCATCGCTGTTTTGCGCGGGCGTCATTCATATCCTGACGGTGTTTGGCGTTCCTTACGTCGCATCCCGTGATGCATGGGCAAGATTGTCGGATATTTCAGAGCAGAACCGCATGATGGTTCTGCCTGTCGCGGCAAGCGAGACGCCTTTGCCGTTCATGGCGCCTGATATCGCATATGCGTTCTGCCGGTTCGACTTGACGGATAAGAACGTAATCGTAGAAAGCGCTCTCGGGGATGCAACCTGGAGCATCGCGGTTTCAACGCGGCGCGGCGAGAATTTTTATTTTATTACCGGAGCCGAAGCCAAGCGCCGCGAATTGCGGCTCGTGCTTGTTCCACGCGTGCGGCTGGCCCAGGAAGCCAGTACCGAACAGTCGGAGGAAGGCGAGGAGCAGATCATCGTTATCACACCCGGAATGAAGGGACTTGTGGTGCTGCGCGCACCGATCAGGGGCCCGAGTTTCGCGGTCGATACAGTCGGGGCCATTCAAAACGCAAAATGTTCCCAGATGGAGCCGCCAGAGGTTGACCCGGCGACACTATCCAAAGGTCTGGTTTTGCCGGAGCAGCGGAGCTATGACAGCCTGCCCGAGCCGGGCGAAGCGAATTGACCGTCAACTGACTTGTCTCAATTTCCGGGCGGGTTTCACCAATCTGAACGTTTAGATGAACGCGCTTTTTTACGCGATATCATTCCGCCAAAACAAACTCATCGAGAAAATGCCGCCCCTGACGATCTTCGATTTCGACAATCCACATATCCGTATCGAAATTGGATTGCCGCGCGAGATAATTGTCGGCCACCGTTTCTTCTTCAGCCCCGCCTGACAAAGCCTGTGTCCAGAAACGGCCGCTTTCCTGTCCCGTTGGGGCAGACAGAGCAGGCCGCAAAACGATCGCAAAGCCGTCCAGCCGATTGACCTTGATGAAAATTGCCCCGGCGTCAGGGTCGCCCCGCCGTGCAATGATTGCCGGAACGGGAATAGTATTGAGCCGCCTTACATAAGCGCTCACCCATATGCTCGACTTCAGGCGCACTCATTGTTCCGGAGACTTACAGCGACTGATTGAGGCAGAATGCCGGCCATCTTCGAGGCCTTACACACCGGCTTCTGTCACAAACTTCGTGCGCAGAAATGCCTCAAGGCCTTCAATGCCACCTTCGGAACCGAAGCCTGAGTCGTTGACACCGCCGAATGGCGTTTCCGCTGTCGAGACGGTCGGATTGTTAACGCCGACAAGTCCTGTCTCCAACGCATCCGATATTTTTGCCGCCTTTCCGCCGTCGCTTGTGAAGACATAGGAAGACAAGCCAAAGGCAAGCTTGTTGGCGCGCTCCACGACCTCGTCAAATGTATTGAAATGGGTGATTGGAGCGAGCGGCCCGAAAGGCTCCTCGATCATGATCTTAGCCTGATCGGGCACATCCTTAAGTACGGTCGGCGCATAGAAATAGCCGCGATTTCCGCGCCGCTCACCTCCCGTTGTAATGCTGGCGCCATGATCCTTGGCGTCCTGCACAAAGTCCTGCATGATATCAAGCCGACGTGGTGCAATAAGCGGCCCCATCTGCGTACCGCTTTCCAGACCATTGCCGAGCTCAATCGCGTTCGATCTCTCAGTAATGCCTTCGACAAAGTCGTTATAGATTTTATCCTGAATGTAAAAGCGCGTCGGCGAAATGCAGACTTGACCGGCATTGCGATATTTGAAAGCTGTGATCAGGTTAAGCGCACGGTCCAGATCGGCATCGTCAAAGACGATAACCGGCGCATGACCGCCAAGCTCCATTGTGGTTCGCTTCATCGTATCGGCAGCCAGTTTTAGCAAATGCTTGCCGACAGGCACACTACCGGTGAATGAGAGTTTGCGCGGAATCCAGGACCCCAGAATGTGTCGCGAAACTTCATCGGGGACGCCGAAAACGATGTTGAGAACACCGGGTGGCAGGCCGGCATCCTGAAAACAATGCGCAATGGCGACAGCCGTGCCTGGCGTTTCTTCACTGGGTTTGATGACAATCGTACACCCGGCCGCGAGCGCGCCGGCCACCTTACGAATGACATTGACGCCTGGAAAATTCCACGCAACGAAAGCGCAACAGGGCCCAACCGGCTCCTTGACCACCATTTGCCGCACACCAGGCGTTCGGGCTGGCACGAGACGGCCATAAGCCCGCTTGCCTTCCTCGCCATACCAGCGCGTGACGTCTATGACGAATTGTAGCTCCGCTTTTGCTTCAGCCAGGGGCTTGCCCATCTCCATTGTCAGCGTTCGGGCGATAGCGTCTAACCTCTCTTCCATCAGGCGGGCCGCTTTTTCGATAATGGCCTGTCTTTGAAGCGGGGGTTTGGCGCGCCAATCCGCAAAAGCCTCAGCGGATGCTGTCAGAGCGCGGTCGAGATCGGCGGCCGAGGCATGCGGGACATGGCCGATAACTTCCTCCGTCGCTGGATTGATTACAGGTTCGGTTCGACTCTCGCTTCCAGCGCGGAACTCGCCAGCAATGAGTAATTCAAGCTTTTCGTAAGACATGTCGTTCACATTTCCCGATTGTGTCGAGCGGCGTTACCGCAAGCGCCAATGCACCGGCACCAGGCCGTATCGCTCATTTGCTGTCTAGCGCAGGCTAATCTTTTTAATGCTTCCTCGGCAAGTGGACCGATCGCGGCCAGGCTTCGTGATGTCTTCCACTCATATATACAAGGCTCAGTTGTCGGCAAAATGTCGCTCAGACTCTAGGGCGTTCCGCGGCCGGCTTTTAGTGATCGAGACGAGCGTGAGTATTGCCAGCGCTCCTGAAAGAAGGGCGCTATAGCCGGCAAGCGAAAGCCCAAAAATCCGGAGAGGCGCTTCATCACAGCGAACGACCTGCGGCTGATTCAGGCTCTTAAGCAGCTCATCCGTTGATGTTGCGATCGACGCTGCGCCTGAACAAGAATCGGGGCCCGGCCACCATCCCCACTCTATGCCTGAATGATAGATGCCAAGCCCTGCATTGATGGCAAAGCCAAGGCTCAAAAGAATGAGTATTGCAAGGCTCCAGCTTCTCCGCCCGCTCGCGAGAAAAAATGCCAGCGTTCCGAGTGGTACGGCCGCGTAATACGCAATCCGCTGGTCAAGACAGAGCGGGCAAGGCCGGATACCGCCGATATGTTCGATCGCAAGCGCTCCGCCCAACGCGAGTGCGCTTATGATCGCGATTATCCGCCCGATATTATCAAATTCCAGACCAAACCGGTCTCGAATTATGGCAAGAACCTTATAAGCCATAGCGCACGATAACGAAGCCACACACAGCGACCGCAGCCACCCCGGCGGTCAGCATTTCAAGTCGTCTTTCTATGAAGGCACGAATAGGCTGGCCATAGAAATAAAGAAGGCCGGCAACCATGAAGAAGCGCCCGCCGCGCCCGATTACAGAAAGGATTATGAATAAAATCAGATCATAACCTGCCAAACCGCTGGCGATAGTGAAAACCTTATAGGGAATTGGCGTAAAACCGGCGAGCAAAATGATCCAGATGCCCCATTCCGCATAAGACTGTCGAAAGGCCTCGACCTTGTCGTACAAATTGTAAAGATTGATCAGCCAAAGGCCGACGGTGTCGTAAAGAAATGCACCGATGGCATAGCCCAATACGCCACCCAAGACGGACGCCAGTGTACAAATCGCCGCAATCTCCCAGGCTTTACGACGGTTTGCGAGCACCATCGGGATGAGCAGAACATCGGGAGGTATCGGAAAGAAAGAGCTTTCGGCAAACGATATGCCCGCCAGAGCCCAGCGCGCATTGCGGCGCGCGGCAAATGACATTGTCCAATCGTAAAGACGTCTCAACATGACATCCAGTTATTACTGATCGGGACGTTTGTCTATCACGTTGGAGATACTTAAAGCGCGATGGATGCGTATGTTTGCCTTTTTGCGAGCCCTGCTATGCCAATCAGGCGAGTCGGACCGATCATGGCGCCCCACCGCCCAACACATCATCCCCAGCAAGTCAGAAAAGCTGACCGTCAAGGATCGCTGCAGGAACTTTCTATCCGGCAATTTTCTTATGGCTCTTGAGAAGCTATAAGCTCTCTGTCAACCTGATGCGTATGTCCTTAAAAAACAGAGCATAATCTCAAAGGGAAAATGACTATGGGATGGTCGCGAACGCCTCGAAAATTCTTTGAACCTTTATCGATTGGCGCACCGGAGCCGATGCGCGAGTGCCCGGTCAGGCTCGAACGTATGATCCATTTCATCCCTCCCCATATTGAAAAAATCCGTGCCCGTCTCGGCGAAATCGCAACCCAGGTAGATGTTGTGCTGGGCAATCTGGAAGACGCTATCCCCACAGATGCAAAAGAAGCCGCAAGACAGGGTCTAATTGAGATGGCTTCTCAAAATGATCTCGGTGAGACCGGGCTCTGGGTGAGGATAAACTGTCTGAACAGCCCCTGGGTTCTCGATGATCTTTTGGAAATTGTGCCGTCCATTGGCGACAAGCTGGACGTTATCATGCTTCCGAAAGTCGAGGGGCCGTGGGATATTCACTTTCTCGATCAGTTGCTTGCGCAATTGGAAGCCAAAGCGGGCATAAGCCGGCCAATCATGATCCATGCGATTTTGGAAACGGCGGAAGGCGTCAATAATATTGAGGAGATCGCGGCCGCTAGTCCGCGCATGCACGGCATGAGTCTCGGCCCTGCCGATCTGGCGGCGTCTCGGGGTATGAAAACGACGCGAGTCGGTGGCGGCCATCCCGATTACGGCGTGCTTGCCGATGGCGGCGATAACGATAAGCCCCGTGCATTTGCGCAACAGGATTTGTGGCATTTTACCATCGGACGCATGGTTGATGCATGCTCAGCTTACGGGCTGGCGGCATTTTATGGGCCTTTTGGCGATTTTTCGGATCCGCTCGCTTGTGAAGCCCAGTTCAGAAATGCTTTTCTGCAAGGATGTGTGGGTGCCTGGACTTTGCATCCCAGCCAGATAGAGATCGCAAAGCGTGTTTTCAGCCCCGATCCGCAGGAAGTCGTATTCGCAAAGAAAATCATGGATGCGATGCCCGATGGACGCGGAGCCGTCATGATCGACGGCAAAATGCAGGATGATGCAACTTGGAAACAAGCAAAAGTAATTATCGATCAAGCTAGGTTGGTCGCAAAAAAGGACCCGGATATGGCATCCAAATATGGGCTATGATCTTGGAGCTGAATTTTCGATTTGCCTGCTTATATCTCATAATTAATCGGTAAGCCAGTTCATGGATTTAGGTTCGATAGTGGCTCCCAAGACCGCAAAATATCAGCTCGGGCAGATCGTCCGTCACCGCTTTTATCCGTTTCGCGGCGTCATTTTTGACGTCGATCCGGTATTTTCCAATACGGAGGAGTGGTGGCAGTCGATCCCGCAAGAAATTCGGCCACGTAAAGACCAGCCTTATTACCATTTGCTTGCTGAGAATGATGAGACAGAGTACATCGCCTATGTCTCGGAGCAGAATCTTTTGCCCGATACCTCCGGAGAACCGTTGCGCCATTCTCAGATTGCCGAATTATTCGATGATTTGGAGAATGGTGTCTATCGCAACCGTTTCCTCCAAGAGCATTGAGATCAGGTTAGAGAGAGCACCGCTCATCCAGAAATCGATATAGTTGCTCACGATCGATTTGATCCGTCCTGAAAGCATCGCCGATTTCGCGCAGAAGAACGAAAGATAGTTTTCCGCTTTTGGCTTTCTTGTCCTGAGCCATGAGCGCCGTAAGCGCTTCTGCGGACGGTGCCGTGCTATCGTCCTCGTCCCAAATATCTTTAATTGAAACCGGAAGTTTGACCGACTGCAGATGTGCAATCACGCTCCTTGAGGTTCCCGGCTGACAATAACCAAGCTCTTCTGAGATTTCAGAGGCAAGCACCATTCCAATCGCAACAGCTTCGCCATGAAGGAGCTTTCCCGAATATCCGGCCCAGGTTTCGAGAGCGTGTCCAAAAGTATGGCCAAGATTGAGCAGGGCTCGGCGCCCGCTTTCTTTTTCATCCTCAGCCACGATTGACGCTTTTGCCTTGCAACTTTGCTCAATCGCATAAATCCGCGCTGTTTTATCCCCGCTGAGGACATTTGCAGCATTCTGCTTAAGCCAGGCGAAAAATTCCGTATTGCCGATAAGCCCATATTTCACGATCTCGGCATAGCCGGCCCGCAACTGGCGATCATCAAGCGTATCCAGTACCTCTATGTCGATAAGCACGGAGCGCGGTTGGTGAAATGTCCCAATCAGGTTTTTGCCATGGCGTGTATTAATGCCGGTTTTTCCGCCGACCGAGGAGTCGACTTGTGCAAGCAAAGTTGTCGGAATTTGAATCAGTTTCATGCCGCGCTTTACGATACTCGCCGCAAAGCCTGCAAGGTCTCCGATGACGCCCCCGCCTAATGCGATCACAGCATCGCCGCGTTCCAGATTCTGATCCAGCAGCGCATCGCAGAGTCTGACCAGATGGGTATAGTCTTTGGTCCCCTCCCCTGGAGGCAGGACGATCTCGTGAAAGGATAAATCAGCTGATTGGAGACTCGCTTTCACAGCAGGCAAATGGAGATGCGCCACTGTTTCGTCGGTTACAATAGTGCATCGCGATGATTGAAAGCTCTTAGCGATGGCTCCCGCTTCAACGAGCGTACCCGCACCAATGGCAATGTCATAGCTTCTATCGCCGAGAGGCACCTTCACTACGGATTTCGCAACCGCTTGGCCACCTTCTTCCCTGAACATTTAAGACCAATTTCCGTAAATTTTTCTGGAATTTTTCGAAGTGCTTATTCTACGCCATGACATTTGTCACATTGTCCGACTGCATCGATTATTTCCTGCACAATAATTTCGTGGGGCACATCGCGGCTGATAATCGTGATATCTGCTTTTGCATAAATCGGATAACGCTCATCCATCAGCTTCGTCATGACACTGCAGGGATCAGATGTTCGCAAGAGCGGACGCGTATCACGGCGCGACACACGGGCCAGCAAAGTTTCGAGATCGGCCTTCAACCAAATTGAGATGGCGGATTCGGCAATGTGCTGGCGCGTCTGCTCATTCATGAACGCACCTCCGCCAGTCGCCAAAATCTTGGCATCCCCGCCCAAAAGCCTGGCGATAACACGTCTTTCGCCGTCACGAAAAAATGCCTCCCCGTCTTCCTCGAAAATCTCGTTAATCGTCTTGCCGGCCGCCTTTTCGATTTCATGATCTGCATCAGAAAACGGGAGCTCAAGCGCGCTCGCCAGCCGCTTACCGATAGAGGTTTTTCCAGCTCCCATCAGCCCAATGAGCACGAGCGGGTGTTTTTGCACACATTTTCGAATAGATACCGTACAACCCATCGGGCTCATCTCAGAATTTTGACAAGGCAAGCTATTTTTTTCAGCTTGCAATCTTTTAGACCTCTCTATTCAGCCGGGACCGGGCGTTATGTCAACATTTGGTGACAATGAATTCGTACTAAACAAATCCTGCTAAACATAAGGCCATAATACTGCCAACTTGCAGGACGATGATAGTGAAGGATGCAATAAGACGATGCCAAGTCTGATACGCTTTTTGACGATCTGCGGAATTCTGGTCGGGTTATTTTACGGCAGTATGTATGTACTCGCGAAATATTTCCAACCAGAACCCAAAGAGATTTCAAAATCGGTACGAAATCTTCAGATTCGTTAGTTTGTGACAGAATATACCAAGGTAAATCATCTTATTCGCATATTGCCTGAGTTGAGGGAAGGGGCGCCTTTAACTCAGCGGTCGCGTTGTAATGCGTACTCTGCATGTAACTCACGAGTTCAATTGCTAAATTTTTTGCGGTCGCTGCCTGAAAGTGCGCATGAATCGGGATCAAGAGTTTTGGCTATGAAAGATACCAGCGGGCAACGTGGAGAAGTTGCCAAGCCCGCCATTATTGAGCGTTTCCTGGATATGCTGAGCGCTGAACGGGGGGCTTCTATAAATACGCTCGATGCGTATTCGCGCGATCTTACACATTTTGCGAGTTTTGTTCACAAACGAGATCGTTCTCTCGAAGCTGCCACGACTGAGGACATCACAAATTTTATCGCGCAAATGGTCGAGGAGGGTCTTGCCGCATCATCGCGGGCGCGGCGTCTATCGGCTCTGAAGCAATTTTATCGTTTTCTCATTGCTGATGGCATTCGTACCGACGATCCGGCAAGTCTCGTCGGCGGACCGAAACGCGAGACAGCACTTCCAAAAACTCTGTCGATCGACGAGGTTGACCAGCTTCTCAATACAGCACGGCGCAAGATTGAGGAGGCCCGCAGCGGACAACGGGTGAAGGCTCTTCGTCTTTATTGTTTGCTGGAAATTCTTTACGCGACGGGAATGCGCGTTTCAGAACTTGTTGCCTTGCCACGTTCAGCGCTTGTCGGGGACGAACGCACATTGACGATCAAGGGCAAGGGCGGCCGGCAACGCATGGTGCCTCTAAATCCCGCGGCACAGGAAGCTTTGATGCTTTACCTTCAAGAGCAGGACAGGGCCGCTTCGGAAGAGGATGCGAGCGGTGAAGACGGTCAAGCAAAATGGCTGTTTCCATCATGGGGACAGCAGGGTTATCTGACGCGCCAAAGGCTCGCTCAGGAGTTAAAAATACTTGCAAAGGATGCGGGTATTGACCCGTCCCGCATTTCTCCGCATGTCCTGCGCCATGCCTTCGCCAGTCATTTGATTGAACGCGGCGCCGATTTACGATCTGTGCAAAAGCTTCTCGGTCATGCTGATATCGCAACAACACAAGTTTATACGCATATACGTGAAGGTCATTTGCGAAGGATCGTTGAAGAGCACCACCCGCTAAGCTCACAGGAAAGTTCAAATACGTAATTTGAGGGCAATGGACTCAAATCTCCGCCTTTTCCGCGCTTCCCTTGACATTATCGCATTTTAGCAGGCAGTTATCGCCTGTCGAAATGACGTCCTTCTGTTTAAAGTCCCCTTGAGAAACCGTGATCGCTTCATGACGAACCGATCAATTTCCAGGATTTTGTCGGAATACGATCTTTCGGGGAACCGTATCAATTTTCCAGGATTGTGCTTTACACTGAGCGACATTGAGTATGATACGCACTTATCTCGATTTCGAAAAACCTATCGCCGAGCTTGAAAACAAGATCGAAGATCTGAAATCGCTTAAGCACGAAGACAGCTCGGTATCGATTGAGGACGAGGTCAAGCTTCTCGAAGAAAAAGCAAAATCAGCGCTTGAAGAGACATATTCCAAGCTTTCTCCCTGGCAGAAGACGCAAATCGCGCGTCATCCCGATCGGCCTCACTGCCTCGATTACATCGATGCGCTCGTTGAAGACTTCGTACCGCTTGCCGGCGACCGCTATTATGCGGAAGATACGGCTGTAATTGGCGGCGTTGGCCGGTTTCGCGGGCGGTCTGTCGTCGTTATCGGTCACGAAAAGGGGAACGATACCCAAACCCGACTTGACCATAATTTCGGCATGGCGCGGCCTGAGGGTTACCGCAAAGCCGTAAGACTTATGAAACTTGCCGACAAATTCGGTATACCCGTGATCACATTCGTGGATACGGCAGGCGCTTATCCGGGTATTGGCGCGGAAGAGCGCGGTCAGGCCGAAGCGATAGCACGATCGATAGACTGCTGCTTATCCCTTGAGGCACCTATTATCACCGTCATCATCGGGGAAGGCGGATCTGGAGGGGCTATTGCCATTGCGACGGCCAATAAGGTCCTGATGCTCGAACATTCAATTTATACGGTCGCATCGCCCGAAGCGGCCGCCTCTATTCTCTGGCACGACTCCGAACGCGCTCAGGACGCAGCGACGAATATGAAAATCACGGCGCAGGATTTGTCGCAAATGGGCATCATAGATGTCATTATCAGCGAGCCGTTGGGTGGCGCGCATCGCGATAAAACCGCAATTATGCGTCTTACTGGCAATATGTTAGAGCGAGCATTACGCGAATTTGACGGACTGGAGGGAGAGGATATTCGCAAATCGCGGCACGAAAAATTTCTGACAATGGGCCGGACAGCCTAAATCAAAAAGTCCCAAGCCGAACATGCCCTGCGATGCGGGAAAGCTGGCGTTCAGATCAATTTGCCCAGAAATAGTTGAATTTGGCCGCTATGTCACAAACATGTCGTTTTTCCCCGGCCAAAAATTTTGGCTTGCGAATCAGCCCGTTGCAGCCTTGTTATGAGTTGTGTTTACGGTATTTCAACACGAAAAGCGGATCTTCTCGGCGCGTGCAAGGGGCACAAAATATGTCGATCAAGATTGTTTTCCGTCTCGCATGTCTTGCGACTATGTCACTATTCCTGGCCGGCTGCCTTCCAGGCGGGGGCGGTAATATCGCTCCGGCGTTGAAGCAAATACCTGCTGAAACGCAGGTGTTGCTGGCAAAAAGTGGCATGACGCAGGACGCGCCGATTTTCATCCGGATTTTTAAGGAAGAGTCTCAACTCGAAATCTGGAAAGAAAAATCCGACGGACGGTATCATCACTTCAAGACTTATCCGATTTGCAATTGGTCCGGGAATCTGGGGCCAAAGCTTAAAGAAGGTGATAAGCAATCCCCCGAAGGCTTCTACACCGTTACAGCGGGCCAGATGAACCCCAACAGCCAGTTTCATCTGGCTTTCAATCTCGGCTATCCAAACACTTATGACAGAGCCAATGGCCGCACCGGCAGCGCCTTGATGGTTCATGGCGACTGCAGGTCGATCGGTTGCTACGCAATGACCGATGCTTTGATCGAAGAAATCTATGCTATTGCCCGCGAAGCGTTCCGCGGTGGCCAGACCAAATTTCATGTTCATGCCTTTCCATTCCGCATGACGAAAGAGAACATGAAACGTCACCGCAAGAACAAATGGTACGGTTTCTGGAAAACGCTCAAGGCCGGTTATAACGATTTCGAGCTGACACGCAAACCGCCCGAAGTGGCAGTCTGCTCACGGCGATATCTCGTCAACGCCGAATTCCTGGGGCATGTCGCAAAACCCGACCCGGTTCGAAATTGCCCGAACTATCGTCGTAAGCAAATTGAGCCTTTTTATCCGATTGGGCAAGGCGGGATCACGGCAAAAGACCAATCGGCTCCAGAGACGACAGGAACGGCGCGTGTGGCGGCTTATTCGGAGAAATCGGGACGCCCCGAAAAGGCAAAGCCCACAGATCAAGGCGCGATAGAGCCTCAAAAATCGAAGAAAGCTGAACCTTCGGGCAGTAATACGTCTGCGGCGCTGATTTCATCTCCACCCGTTCGAGCGGAACCGGCGGAGCCATCAAAAAAACAATCAGGCAATACTGGAAGCAATGCTGCAAATGCTGACGCGAAGTCGGTTACGAGCTCAAATCTATCAGTCGATGGGGAAAGTCAGCGACAAGCCAGCGCGTCTTCGCAAAGCGCACCCGACAATAATCCTGAAAATGACGCCGAACCTGAAACTGAGCAGGCTGATCAAGGGCCACCCATTCTTCGCGGAATGCACAATGTCGTGGAGTCGGGCAAAGCCGATATGATCGCGCCACAATAATAAGTCTGCTAAGACTATCCCGAATTCGAGTTAACGGTAAAATGAAACCTCGGTAGGATGGGCAGACTTTTCCTTTGGGCCGTGATTTGTTTAACGCTTGTTTTGGCTGGCGTTTTTTTATTTTTTCCCGGCACAGCCTATCGCTTCTCCGACCGCGTCTGGATGGCGACGCGCCATCTCAATCAAACCCTACATTACGGATTGGGCTACCAGCTCCCTGGCACGCCAGACCTGAAACGCCTTGATCCCCGGCTGGCCGAAAAAGGCTTAAAGCGCGGTGCTCCGATTTTCATTCGGTTCATTAAGAGCGAGCTCAGACTTGAGCTTTGGATGAAGCGGGGCGAGCGGTTCG
>CAZMAC010000015.1:0-15816 GCA_964564085.1 uncultured Hyphomicrobiaceae bacterium | reverse complement strand
AAATCTTCCGTCCAGCGCAGGCTGCCATCGTATCGTGTGCCCATCTCGATGCCGATGCCCTGATGGAAAATATCGCCTTCCACGCGAGCCGTCGCATGCAGCATGACACGCTTGCCGCGAATCGTGCCGACCACCTTACCGAGCACAATAACTTCATTATTTGCGATGATTCCGCCGTCAATGTCCCCGGACTCGCTAACCACCAGGGAGGCGCAGTGAATGTCGCCGCGAATTCTACCATCCAGCTTGACGTTTCCCTTGGAGGTCACGTTGCCGATAATGGTCAAGTCTTGGCTGATAATTGTTTCCCCCATGGTACCCACACCTTAAACGTTAACAAGAAACTACACACATGCGGGACGGCGTTTCTGCCGCATCGCTCTCGGTCGCGCCTCACCGGAGACGGAAGCTATTCTCTTAGGTGCTTGTAAACTATTTTGATGTCGTGTCCACCGCAAGCCTTTTCAGGATAATTCTGTGAAGGATGAATGACGTAAACTGTTGTGCGTCTACAACGGGTTGGTGCCAGTCAAAACAGTTTATTGCGAAAAATGCCGACGCAAGGGCCGGCATGTTTTCCGCAATTAGAGCATCAATCGAAACCGTTCTGCCTTTGTACGCATCCCGCCTTTAGCGCTTATAATTGCGGAAGCCGTCATTGCGATAGTTGGCGCAGGTCTCGCGCACCCGGATATCATCGCCGACGAAACGGCAGGCCCGTTCCTTAGCCGAATAACTGTACCGGATCGCGCGGGCGCTGACTCTCATACCGCTTTCACGCGCGACGATCGCCAGATAGCCATCCCGGCAAAAAGGCGTGGAAATCAAATTGCCGTCTCTTTGAACCTGAAAATTGCCTTCGCATTCAATGGCATGAGCAGGCGCGGCGCCAACCATTGTCATCGCGGCCAATGATATGGCTGGAAGCAGAGCTTTACGCATCCTCGGTCTCCTTTGCATTTATGGATCGCCCTTCGATCTGAAGAGCACATCTTGCAATTATACTTAGTGAAGATCGTGACGAATAACAGGCGCTAAGGTGCCCAAATTCGGCCTGATCCGCCATAATCACGATCTATTGAGTGGGCTCGTCATCTTGAGCGCCGCCGCGCCATTCACTCGCGATAATGGCCACAACGATCAATGCGGCGCCGATCAAGGCCCGTCCCGGCAGGACTTCTCCCGCAAGACGGCCGAAAAGACCGGCCCAGACCGGCTCTCCCGCGTAAATGACCGTCGCTCTTGTCGGCGACACCGTCCTTTGCGCCCAATTCATTGCAAGCTGGATCAAGGCGCTTGCCGCCGCCATGCCGGTGACGCTGAAGAACAGCAGCCAGGAAAACGGCGCGACATCCTCGCCGGCCGGAACCATCGCGGCGAAGGCAAGCGCGGATGCGACGGTGAGCTGGATCAGCGTTACGCGCTTGGCATCGACGCGCCCGGCAAACAGGCCAATCAGGAAAATTTCGGAGGCGAAGGCCATGGCACAAAACAGCGTTGCCAGTTCTCCGGGGCTAAATTCGATGGCCAGGTTATCCGGCGCGGTCAGAAGAATAAGACCGGTAAAGGCCATCGCGATCCCCGCCCAGGCCGTTAGACGCGGCGCGCGGCGAAGCACGATCCAATACAGGATCGGCACGATCGGAACGTAAAGCGCGGTGATAAAAGCGGACTTGCTTGAAAGGATCGTCTGAAGCCCGATCGTTTGCAGCGAATAACCCAGCATGATGGCGATACCGATCAGCATGCCCGCCTTTAGCTCCATCCAGGTCAGGCCGCCGAGGGAGCGGCCGTTGAGAAAAGCGAGCAAAACGGCCGCCGTGCCAAAACGCGCGGCAACGAAGAAAAATGGTCCGGACACAGTCATTGCGTTCTGAACCACGATGAAGGTCGCGCCCCAAACTATCGTGACACCGATCAGCGCCGCTTCCGGTGGGCCAATGCCAAAGCGCGCCCTCGGTTGGGCGGAATCAGGGGGCAGGTGAGCCAGACCGTTTCTCCATTGCTGAGGGCGTTTCCTTCAAACGCGGCCCTGACGCGATAGATCGCCGGCGGCCAAAAGGCAAGGCCGGCAAATCTGCGCTGAACGGTGTGCGGCGGTGCAGGGTGGGACGTTATGGGACAACACGCCACCCATTCCGCCCTGGTGCGAAATCCCTGGATAATAAGTGATTTTAGCGCCTGCCGCGCCTAAGCGCTTGCCTTAGCGGCGGCTCGTATCAGGCAAATCCCGTCTATAAACCAAATATTTACCACCTTGTTCCGTTGACACCCATAATATCCCATGCTATCCCAATCAGACCCGTTCGGAAGGGAAGTCGGGAGGGAGGCGCGTAGGCGCGTTCCTTGAAGGCCAAATCGGGGGGCACGAATTTTTGCCCCCTCCCGTCGACGGCTCTGAGCAGGGATTGAATAGGAATAAGATCGCCGCGCTGCCGGCGGCTTCGTTCCGCGTAAGAGCCAGGAGCGCCTTGAGGGGATGGATGAATTTGCCTCCAGGTTTGACAATAAGATCGATGGGAAGGGGAGGGTCTCCATCCCTGCTTCGTTCCGCGCGGTTCTCGCCAAGGAAGGTGCTGAGGAGATCTTTTGCTATCCGCATCTCGACCGGGCCGCGCTCGAAGCTGGCGGCGGCCGTCTGGTCGAGAAGATTAAGGGAATTTTGGACAGCTTTGCCATCGACAGCCCGGAGCGCGACGAAATCGCGACAGCTTATTTCGGCGAAAGCGAGAAGATTAAAGTCGATCCCGACGGGCGGGCCGTGCTCCCCAAGAGGTTACGGGATCATGCGGGAATTACCGATATTGCGGTGTTCGTGGGACTCGGAGACAAATTCCAGGTGTGGGCCCCAACGGCTTACGAAGAATTCCGGGCAGAGGCACGCGAGCGGGCGCGGGCTCACCGGAGAGAACTCGGCGCGGGGAACCGTCCATTAGCGGACGGGCGTAAAGAGGGAGTACAGGAGTGATGGCGGGCCGCGGTAAGGGAGAGGCCCCCGATACCGATGGCGGACTGGCTCGTCACACTCCTGTACTTTTACCTTCGGTTCTGAATGCGCTGAAAGCCTCCGACGGCGAACGCTACATCGATTGCACCTTTGGGGCGGGCGGTTATTCGCGAGCGATTCTGCAAAAAGCGGATTGCGAAGTTCTAGCGCTGGATCGCGATCCAAGCGCCAGGGGCTTTGCCGAGGCAATCGAAGCTGATTATCCACAGCACTTTCGATTTACGGTGTCACCCTTCGGTGCACTTGCCGATATTGCCCAAAGGGAAGGTTTCGATCCGGCGGATGGTGTGATTTTCGATCTCGGCGTGTCCTCAATGCAGCTGGATGAGGCGACGCGCGGCTTTTCCTTTATGCGCGACGGTCCCCTCGACATGCGCATGTCCGGCGAGGGCGAAAGCGCTGCCGATATTGTCAATGATTATGACGAAGCCGCCATCGCGGAGATTCTGTTCCGGCTGGGTGAGGAACGCCGCTCGCGCGCGATAGCCAAAGCCATCGTCAAGCGCCGGAGCGAGCGCCCTTTCGACCGCACACTCGATCTTGCCGATCTCATTTCCGGCGTGCTCGGCCGCCGCCATGACGATGCCCGTCATCCAGCCACGCGCAGCTTTCAGGCGCTACGGCTCTACGTCAATGACGAGCTGGGCGAACTTGTTGACGGGATCTGTGCGGCAGAGCGTATTTTGCGCCCAGGCGGGCGCTTCATTGCTGTGACCTTCCACTCGCTGGAGGACCGGATCGTAAAGAATTTCCTGGTTGAGAGATCGGGCGGAAAGGGCCGTCCCTCGCGTCATATGCCAGCTACCGGAGCCGAAGCTGAGCCCAGCTTCAAACTCTTAGCGCGCAAGCCGGTGAAGCCGGCTCCGGACGAAATCGAAGCCAATCCCCGCGCGCGATCGGCGCGGTTGCGTTCGGCCATTCGCCTTGATGCCCCGGCCTGGCCGGTCAACCGGGATGCGCTCGGGCTGCCAATTTTAAAAGCGGTGTCAACCAAACATTAAGGTTACCGGACATTCATGAATCCTTGTTAGCAAAATAGGGACTCAATTCAGCGATCCGAGGATCTCGCGGTGATGCGTTTACTCAGCCTATTAGCTTTCGGTTTCCTGGTCGGTCTTATCGTCCTGATTTACGACATGAAATTTCAAACGCGCCAGCTCGAAGAGCGCGCGGCTGAGCTTGAGCGCGTCATTGCGGAAGAAAAGGACAATGTCGCGCTGATGCGTGCCGAATGGAGCCACGTCACCCGGCCGGAGCGCATTGAAAAGCTGGCGCGCGAGCTGTTGAAGCTTGAACCGGCCAAACCCGAACAGCTCATTACCGACCGCGATTTTTTGGAAGTGCTTGCGCGCCGTCCCATTCCTGCGGCGCAAGGCGAGAAGGGCTGGAAAACGCGCGACGAAATTGGAGCGCTGATTCGCGGGACCGGAATAGAAGGACATACGCGTGAATCGTTGGCGGAATAGCGGCCGCGGGCCTGCATGGAACGGATTGCCGGCCTGGCGGGGGCAGATGCTCACGCTCGCGCTACTCGGCGGATTTGCCGCGATTGCCTGGCAGCTCACTATGATCGGCCGGGATGCTGGCGTGTCAACGCGCCTGATGTCGGCGGAATCGCGGATTTCTCACGCGCAATCCCGGCCGGATATTGTTGACCGGAACGGCCGGATGCTGGCCTCGGACATCACGGTCTACTGGCTGTTTGCCGATCCGTCGCAGATGATCGACGTTGACGATACGGTTGAGAAATTGTCCCGCGTGCTGACCGCGAAGGACCTGATCGGCGTGCGCAACAAGCTTGTGAGCAAAAGCCGGTTTGAATGGGTGAAGCGCGGCTTGTCCCCGAAAGACGCGGCCAAAATTCATCATCTCGGTTTGCCGGGGCTGCATCTGATCCAGGAGCCGCAACGCATCTACCCTGCGGGCGAGACAGCGGTGCATATTCTCGGGCACACGGACGTCGATAATAAGGGTCTGGCTGGGATTGAGAAATTTATCGATGGCGCGCCGGACCTTGCGGTTCCGTCTGACGAAACAGCAGGCCGCCCACATGTTCGCCTGTCCATCGATCTGCGCGTTCAGCACGCTTTGCATGATGAGTTGATCGCGGCGCAAACGCGTTATCAAGCCAAAGCTTTGGGCGGTTTCGTGCTGGATGTGAAAAGCGGTGAAGTTCTGGCAATGGGCAGTTTGCCCGATTACGATCCCAATCGGCGCGAGCAGTCGCTTCTGAAAGGCCGGCATAACCGCTTTTATTACGATGCCTATGAGCTCGGCTCCGTTTTCAAAGCCTTTGCCGTTGCGCTGGCGCTTGAGAAAGGCATTGCGCGGATCGATGAGCAGATCGACGTGCTGACGCCGCTGCGTATGGGCCGCTTCA
The DNA here is from genome assembly GCA_964564085.1 of uncultured Hyphomicrobiaceae bacterium. Classification (GTDB taxonomy): domain Bacteria; phylum Pseudomonadota; class Alphaproteobacteria; order Rhizobiales; family Rhodomicrobiaceae; genus JAHQVI01. The sequence goes on along the minus strand of CAZMAC010000015.1, from coordinate 10,429 downwards.
CGCTCCACGACCGGCACGCCAAAACGCAATATATGACAGTGGCGGAAGTCTTCACTCATTCCTCCAATACGGGCGCGGCGCGTCTTGCTCTGGCGGCTGGCGGTGAGAAACAGAAAGACTTCCTGACCAGGCTTGGCGTCATGGCGCCGATGTCGAGCGAACTCGGCCCGACAGCCAGCCCGCTCTTCCCTAACCCCTGGCGAGAGGTCAACACCATGACTGTGGCTTACGGCCATGGCATTTCGGTCCCGCCCTTTGCTTTTGCTGTGGCTTGTGCGCCGCTCATCAATGGCGGCTTTAAGATTGCCCCGACATTCCTGCCCCGCACCCGGGAAGAGGCGGGACCCGGCGAGCGTGTGATCAGCGAAGCAACGAGCGCGGCGATGCGCGAGCTGTTCTGGGAGAATGTCAAAACCGGCACCGGCAAAAATGCAAAAGTTAAAGGCTACCGCGTCGGCGGCAAAACAGGCACGGCCTGGAAACCGGCCAAGGGCGGCTATAGCGATGACAAGGTGATTACGAGTTTTGTGGCCGCTTTCCCGATGGACGATCCGCAATATCTTGTGCTGATCGTTATCGACGAACCAAAGCCTGAAAAACCGCGCGGACGGACCGAAGCAGGCCATAATGCGGCACCGACGGCAGGCGCTGTCATCGAGAGGATCGCGCCAATGCTGGGGATCGCGCCATCCAGGAAATTTGACGCAGCGCGCCAAGCCTCCTATTAAGCGATATTCTTGGACATTGGGCGCTCATTTCCGGGGATGAGCGCTCCGGCGCTGCTCATGACACAAATTCGACTTCACGATTTATGCTGTATCGACGCAGCTTCGACCAAATTCGGCTTGGAGCCTGTGACGGGCATGACTGCCGACAGCCGTGAGGTCAAGCCTGGCTATCTTTTTGCTGCGCTGAGCGGCACGAAAACAGACGGGACGCGTTTTATCGCCGATGCAATCGAGCGCGGCGCTACGGCGGTTCTGATCGGCGAAGGTGTCTCCGTCGACGTGCCCGATGCAGTCCATCTGATTCGCGACGCCAATCCCCGGCGCAGGCTTGCGCTCATGGCGGCGCGGTTTTACGGCGCTCAGCCCGAGATCGTTGCGGCCGTCACGGGGACCAACGGCAAAACCTCTGTTGCCTCTTTTCTGCGTCAGATCTGGGACCATGCCGGCCATGCGGCTGCGAGCCTGGGGACGACCGGGATCACGTATCACGGGCAGACCGAGCCGCTTGCGCATACAACGCCAGACCCTGTGGCGCTGCACGCGAAAATCGCCGGGCTGGCGGAACGCGGCGTTACCCATCTGGCCTTTGAGGCGTCGAGCCACGGTCTGGCGCAATACCGGCTCGACGGCGTGCGGCTGGCGGCAGGGGCCTTCACCAACATTTCGCGCGACCATCTCGATTATCATCCCGATTTTGCCGATTATTTCCGCGCCAAAATGCGGCTGTTCACCGAACTCCTGCAACCCGGCCAGCCAGTCGTGATTGACGCCGATACTGGGGCCGGAGAGGAGGCCGCGGAAATTGCGCGGGCGCGCGGGCTGAGGCTCGTAACCGTCGGACGCAGGGGCGATGCGCTTCGCCTGCTTGCCAGTGAGCGCGACGGCTTCGGCCAGAGATTGCTTATCTCTCATGAGGGTGATGCGCGCGCGATTGTCATCCCCCTGGCTGGTGGCTTTCAGACATCCAATGTACTCGTGACGCTTGGGCTTGCGATTGCCACGGGCGTGCCGGCTGAGGAGGCATTTCGGGCCGCGCAAAAGCTGCAAGGCGCGAAAGGGCGGTTGGAAATGGTTGCCCATGCGCCCTCCGGCGGGCCGATCTTCATCGATTATGCCCATACGCCCACCGCGCTTGAAAACGCCATCCTTGCGCTCCGGCCCTATGTTTCGGGCAAGTTGCATGTCGTTTACGGATGCGGCGGCGACCGGGACCGGGGCAAGCGACCGGAAATGGGCGCAATCGCCGCCCGGCTCGCCGAGAGCGTTTATGTGACGGACGACAATCCGCGCAGCGAAGACGCCGCAACTATCCGCGCCGAAATTCTGGCCGCTGCACCGGGCGCCATCGAAATTGGCGACCGCCACGAAGCGATCGCTGCCGCAATCGATGCCATGAAGCCGGGCGACCTCTTGCTGATTGCCGGAAAGGGCCACGAAACCGGACAGATCGTCGGCCATACGGTTATTCCCTATTCGGATCACGGTGCGGTCGCTGGTCTTTTGAATGGCGGCGGTGAAAGGGCTGTATCTCATGGCTGAGGCGCTCTGGACGGCGGCGGAATTGAAGGAGAATTTCGGGCCAGCGAGCAGCGGCGCGATGCCGGAGGCGGTCGGCGGCATCTCCATCGACACGCGCACGCTTCAACCCGGCGATTTGTTTTTCGCGATCGAGGGCGACCGGACGGACGGCCACAATTTCATCGCGCAGGCTTTTGACGCAGGCGCGGCGCTCGCCGTGGTCAAGGAAACATATGATGGCGCTGCACACGGCCCGCTTTTGCGTGTCCCGGATACGCTGGAGGCGCTGAACAGGCTTGGTCGGGCAGGGCGGGAACGCAGCAAGGCGCAGATCGTCGCTGTCACCGGCAGCGTTGGCAAGACCGGCACAAAGGAAATGCTGCGCCTGATGTTTGCCCGTCTGGGCCGCGTCCATGTATCTGATAAATCCTATAATAACCATTGGGGCGTGCCTCTATCGCTTGCCCGGCTGCCGCGCGATGCTGATTACGCGGTCTTCGAAATCGGCATGAATCATGCGGGCGAAATAACCCCTTTGACGAAGATGGTGCGGCCACACGCGGCGATCGTCACGACGATTGCGCCCGTTCATATCGAATTCTTCGACAGCATTGAGGGCATCGCCGAGGCGAAAGCCGAAATCTTTCAAGGTCTTGAGCCGGGCGGCATAGCGATCCTTAATCGTGACAATGAATTTTTCGCGCTGCTGGCCGAGCGAGCAAAAGATCATGGCGCGGGCCGCATTATAGGCTTCGGGCGCGCTGAGGACGCCGCGTCACGTCTTATCACTCTTACCGTCGAGGATGGCGCTTCCTGCGTCGAAGCCGACTGTCTCGGCACACGTTTGTCCTACAGGATTGGCGCGCCGGGCGAACATCTCGCCATGAATTCTCTGGCCGCGCTGGCGGCAGTCGCGACATTTGGCGGCGATCCGATCCGCGCCGCATCCGCGCTTTCAGCATTCGGCGCGCCCGCGGGGCGCGGGGCGCAAACGGTTCACGAGATTGCAAGCGGCACATTTGTTCTGATCGATGAAAGCTATAACGCCAATCCGGCCTCGATGGTGGCCGCATTCAAGGTGCTTGGCAGTCTACCTGAGTCCCGAGCCACACGCCGCCTTGCGATTCTCGGCGATATGCTCGAACTGGGCGAGCAATCGGCCAGTTTACATGCCAAGCTCGCAGAAGCGCTGATTGCCGACGGCATCGATAAGGTCTATTGCTGCGGCCAGCATATGAAGGCGCTGTTTTCGGCTTTGCCGGAGGAAATTCGCGGAGCCTGGGCAGCCGGCTCAGAGCAACTTAGAGATACGGTCTTGCACGCGATTCAGCCGGGCGATGCCGTCATGATTAAAGGCTCGCTTGGCAGCCGAATGGGTCTTCTTGTCGAAGCTGTCAAACAGCGCTATCCAGAGCGTGCACAGCCGGAACGAACAGCAGCAGAATAGATTGAAAGGCGGGAGGATGCTGTATTTGCTAAGCGTCTTGGGCGACCAGGCGCAGGTTTTCAACGTCTTCCGCTATATTACCTTCCGCACAGGCGGCGCAATCATGACGGCGCTGATGGTCGTTTTTCTGTTCGGCCCGGCCCTCATCAATCAGCTCCGTTTGCATCAGGGCAAAGGCCAGCCCATCCGCGCGGACGGGCCGCAATCGCATCTCAGCAAAGCCGGTACGCCGACCATGGGCGGGCTGATGATTTTGCTCGGCGTCGGTGTTGCAACGATTTTATGGGCGAACTTATCCAACAAGCTGGTCTGGGTGGTGCTCGCCGTCACGCTTGCCTATGGGCTGATCGGATTTTACGATGACTATCTGAAGGTAACGAAGCGCTCAAGCGACGGCTTTCCGGGCCGTATCCGGCTTGGATTAGAGCTATTAGTTGCAGGCATTGCCACCTATTCGATCATGATGATTATGTCGCCGGAGCTGTCGACCTCGCTCGCACTGCCATTCTTTAAAAATGCGCTGGTTGATCTTGGCTTGTTTTTCCTGGTCTTTGGAATTGTCGTGATCGCGGGTGCCGGAAATGCCGTGAACCTGACGGACGGGCTCGACGGGCTGGCCATCGTCCCCGTCATGATCGCTGCTGCCACGTTCGGCATTATCGCTTATCTTGTTGGAAATAAAGTCTTTTCTGACTATCTGCAGGTTCATTTCGTTGTCGGAGCCGGAGTATTGGCCGTTGTATGCGGCGCACTCGTCGGCGCTGGGCTCGGGTTCTTGTGGTTCAACGCGCCGCCCGCCATGATTTTCATGGGCGATACGGGCTCATTGGCTCTCGGCGGTGCGCTGGGCGCAATTGCGGTTGCGACCAAGCATGAGATTGTTCTCGCGATTGTCGGTGGGCTGTTCGTCCTAGAGACGGTCTCGGTCATCGTACAAGTCGTGTCCTTCAAGCTGACCGGCAGGCGCGTTTTCCGAATGGCGCCGCTCCTTCTCCTTTTCGAGCAAAAGGGGTGGGCCGAGGCGACCGGTGTCGTGCTCTTCTGGATCATCGCCGTGGTCCTTGCGCTGATCGGCCTGTCGACGCTGAAGCTGCGGTAAGGGGCGGCGGCCATGATCCCTGTGACTTTATTCCCTGGCAGAAAAGTCGCCGTTTTCGGTCTGGGCCTGTCCGGTCTGGCGACGGCTAAAGCGCTGGCGGCCGGCGGCGCGGAACCGGTCTTATGGGATGACGGCGAAAAAGCGCGGGCGGGTGCGTGCGAGGCAGGATTTGCGCCGGTCGACTTGAGAGAGGCGGATTGGAGCGCGTTCGCGGCGCTAATCCTCTCGCCCGGTGTGCCGCTGACCCATCCGGCACCGCATTGGGTGGTCGAGCGTGCAAAGGCCGCGGGCGTCGAGATCATCGGCGATACGGAGCTTTTCTGCCGTCAAAGGCGCGCCGAGGGACGCAAAGGCCGGATCATCACGATCACGGGCACCAATGGCAAATCGACCACGACTGCCCTGACCGCGCATCTCATAAACGCATCGGGCCGCCGCGCTCAGATGGGTGGGAATATCGGGACGGCGGTGCTGGCACTTGATCCTTTTGCCGACGACATGATCTATGTGCTCGAATATTCTTCCTATCAGATCGATTTGACGCCCACGCTCGATGCCGATGCGGCTTGCCTGCTTAACATCACGCCCGATCATCTCGACCGTCACGGCACACTGGAGCACTATGCAGCGGTCAAGGCGCGGATATTCAGCCGTCTTGAGCCCGATGGCACCGCCGTTGTCGGCATTGATGACGCGCGCTCCGCCGCAATCGCGGACGGCCTGAGCGGCAAAACCAAAATCTACCGGATTTCGGCGGAACAGCCCGTTGAAGACGGCGTATATACGGCCGAGGCTGGGCTGGTCGAAGTTGAGAACGGTAAACCTTATCCGCCTGTCAGCCTAACGGGCATCGGCACGCTTCGCGGCGTGCATAATGCACAAAACGCCGCCGCCGCTTTTGCCTTGTGCCGGGCTATCGGCCTGTCGCGCGAAGAAATTACGGACGGCCTGAAAAGCTTTCCCGGTCTTGCCCACCGGATGGAGGAGGTCGGACGGCTCAGCCGCGTGCTCTTCATCAACGATTCCAAGGCAACCAATGCTGATGCCGCGGCCAAAGCACTGGCAAGCTTCGACTCGATCTATTGGATTGCAGGCGGACTCGCCAAGTCCGGGGGGCTTTCAGGCCTGGAGTTTTATTTCCCGAAAATCCGCCATGCTTATTTCATCGGCGATGCCGCATCGAGCTTTGCCCAGTCCGTCGGCGGGGCGCTCGATCACAAAATCAGCGGAACGCTCGAAATGGCGATCCACGACGCGGCCCGCGATGCGGCGGCCTCCGATGATGCCGAGCCGGTGGTCTTACTGTCGCCGGCTTGCGCGTCTTTCGACCAGTTCCCCAATTTTGCCGTACGCGGCGATGCATTCCGTGAGATCGTTGGCTCACTTCGCGGGGTTAGCATAAGGGAGACCAAGGCCGCATGAGGCTGACACGGACCGATCGCAGCGTTATCGCCGAGTGGTGGTTCTCTGTCGATCGTTCCATGCTGAGCGCCATCCTGCTCCTCATGATCCTTGGCGTGATCGTTTCCCTCGCGGCGAGCCCGGCGGCGGCCCAGAAAATCGGCCAGGAGCCGCTTTATTTTTTCACCCGTCATTTGCTTTTTCTGGTTCCGGCCGTTTTTCTACTCATCGGCTGTTCCATGCTCACGCCGAAGCTGATCAGGCGCGCGGGGCTGTTTCTCTTTTTCGGCGGCCTGATATTGATGAGCCTCGCGCTCGGCCAGGGCATCGAAAAGAACGGGGCGGTTCGCTGGCTGATTTTTGCAGGCGGACACTCTTTGCAGCCGTCCGAATTCGTCAAAGCCGGATTTGTGATTCTAACGGCCTGGGCGTTCGCGGAGGCGGGAAAACGTCCCGATATGCCGGCTTTAAGTATTGCTCTGGCCCTTTTGGGCGCATTCGTGGGCTTACTCGTCCTGCAGCCCGATATCGGCCAGGCCTGCCTGACTGTCCTGGTCTGGAGCGGGTTGTTTTTCCTCGCCGGCTATTCGCTGATTTGGATTGTGCTCGCGGTGGCGGTGAGCGCAGGCGCCTTCATTGCCGCTTATTTCTCGCTTGCCCATGTGCAAAGCCGGATTGACCGCTTTCTTTACCCCTCCGGCGCGGATACGCATCAGACCGATACGGCGCTTGAGGCGTTTCGTGAAGGCGGCTGGCTGGGGCGCGGTCCCGGAGAGGGCACAATCACGCCGAAAGTGCCCGATGCCTATACAGATTACATTTTTGCCGTCATTGCGGAGGAATTCGGGCTTATTTTTTGCCTTTTTTTGGTCTGTCTTTACGCGTTTATCGTAATGCGCGGTCTTGCAAAGGCCTCGCGCTCGCGCGATCCGTTTATTCGGCTTGCACTTTCGGGGCTTATGATGCTCTTTGGTTTTCAAACGCTGATTAATATGGCAGTTAACGTCGACATGCTGCCGGCGAAGGGTATGACACTGCCTTTTCTGTCATATGGGGGCTCATCGCTGACGGCTATGGCGCTAACGATGGGGTTGGCGTTGGGCCTTGCCAGACGGCGGCCTCAACCGATCTCCATCTACCGGCCTTCGGCGCATCGTGCTGGCCGTTCGGTTGCGGCCGGGTCGGGCTGAGTCTAGATAGATCAACAGACGTTTAATCGGCATCGATTAAACGTCTGTTGATCTATCTCAAAAAGTTAGCGCAACTGTCCGCGTTCATCTGAACGCGCGTTGCGCTAGAGCGGGATGACAGAAAAGCCGACACCGGTTTCAGGTGTCAATCATCCTGCTCTAAACAATTGAAATAGATCACTGTTCGTGATTTTGGATTGATGGGGCCAAAATCATCGTGATCTTAGGGGATGCGAATTGACAGGTGGGTCTATCGTTCTGACTGCAGGCGGCAGTGGCGGCCATCTCTTTCCGGCGCATGCGCTGGCCGGTGAGCTTTTGCGCCGCGGCTACGATGTCGATCTGATCACCGACAACCGTACGACTTATCTCGGCGTCGATTTCCCCGGACGCGGCGTTCACCGCGTGCCTTCGGCAACCTTTCGCGGCAAATCTCCGATCGAAGCCATCAGAATGGTTGCGACCAACTCCAACGGCTTCAAAATGGCGTATGACGTCATGAATGATTTGAAGCCGAAAGCCATGGTCGGTTTTGGCGGCTACCCAACCATTCCGCCCGTTTTGGCGGCGCTGGCGCGCGGCACACCCAGCATGATCCACGAGCAGAATTCGGTGATGGGCCGTGCGAACCGCTTCCTCGCCCCGATGGTGAAGGCAATTGCCCTGTCTTTCGAGGACACGAAGTTTCTCGAAGATAAGGTCGCTGAAAAAGGCTTTGTGACGGGTACGCCGCTGCGGGACGCCATTCTGGAGCTGCGCGGCGGCATTTATCAGCCCGCTCAGGCCGGACAGCCGATCAATCTGTTGTGCTTCGGCGGCAGCCAGGGCGCGCGTTTCTTTTCCGATATCATGCCGGTTGCTCTTCAGCTTCTGCCGCAGGAACTCCGCGACCGGTTGATGGTCGTTCAGCAGTGCCGCGAAGAAGACATCGACCGGGTGTTCGATGCTTATGAAGTGGCGGGCGTTGCGGCAGAGCTGGCGACCTTTTTCGAGGATCTACCCTACCGGATGGCGGGGGCTCATCTTGTCGTTGCCCGCTCCGGCGCCACAACTGTCGCCGAGCTTTCCGCGCTTGGCCGGCCGGCCGTGCTCGTGCCCTTGCCGAACTCGGTCGACAATGATCAACTCGAGAACGCGACCCGATTCGAAAAAGTGGGCGCGGGCTGGTGTTTCGAGCAGTCCATCATGACCCCTGAACGCCTGGCGGGAACGCTGCGGCGGCTCTTTGAGGAACCGGCAACCCTCGCACGAGCCGCATCGCGCTCCAAATCGCTGGCGCGTTATGACGCCGTTGCGCGTCTGGCGGATATTGTGGTGACGCTCGCGGAAGCGCCGGAAACACTGACGGCGCAACAGGAAGCCGAGGGGCACGCATAATGATCGATCTGAGGGATTTTCAGCCGATCCATATTGTAGGAATTGGCGGCATCGGGATGAGCGCGATTGCGGAGGTGCTGCACAGTCGCGGCATTCATGTACGCGGAAGCGATCTGAAGGATAGCGTGAATACGCGCCGTCTCGCCGCAAAAGGCATTGCCGTCGATATCGGACACAGGCCTGAAAATGTCGAGGGCGCGGGCGTTGTTGTCCTTTCGTCGGCGGTCAAGGCCGGAAATCCTGAATTAATGGTGGCAAATGCCGCCGGAATGACCGTCTGGAGCCGGGCGGATATGCTCGCGCAGCTGATGTCGGATTATAAGACCGTCAGCGTGACCGGTACGCATGGGAAGACGACCACAACATCGATGATCGCCTGGATCTTTGAACAGGCCGGGCTCGACCCCACCGTGATCACCGGCGGTATCATCAATGATTGGGGAACCAATGCCAGGATCGGCGACGGTGAATGGTTCATCGTCGAGGCGGATGAGTCCGACGAGACTTTCGTGAAATTGCCGACCCGGATTGGCGTCGTAACCAATATCGACCCCGAGCATCTCGACTATTACGGCTCGGTCGAGGCGATGTATGACGCCTATAAGCGGTTTTTCGCCGGAATTCAGCCCGGGGGAGTCGTGGTTGCCGGGATCGATCATCCCGTGGTGCGCCAATTCGTGAACGCCGCTTGGTTTCCTGAAAGCGCCCGCCTTCTCGCTTATGGCACGGCTGCCGACGCCAGCATCCGGCTGGACCGCCTTTTGACGAATGGCGGCTCGCTTCATGCGGATGCCGTTTTGAGCGATCCTGTCAGTGGCGGCGAGCGGCGGCTTGACGATCTGACGCTGGCCGTTCCCGGCCACTATAACGCGCTCAATGCGATGGCCGCGATTGCCGTTGCGACCGAAGCCGGGATCGACGATGTCACGATCCGTAAGGCGCTTGCGACTTTCCAAGGCGTAAGACGGCGTTTCACGCGCGCCGGCGTTTGGAACGGCGTGGCGATTTATGATGACTATGCCCACCATCCGATTGAAATTTCCGCTGTTCTGGAAGCCGCGAAAGGCGCATCGGCGCGGCGGGTGATCGCCATCATGCAGCCCCACCGCTATTCGCGGCTCAAAGTCTTGCTGGATGAGTTTTCCGGCTGTTTCGCCAATTCCGATACGTTGATCGTCACGCCGGTCTATTCCGCAGGCGAAGAGCCGAACGGGGTCGACCGCGATACGCTGATCGACGGCGTGCGCGGCCGAGGCCATCGTCAGGTGCTCGCTGTTGACGGCGAAGACCAGCTCACCGGCCTGATCGCCTCCATTGCCAAGCCCGGCGATCTCGTGATCGGTCTAGGGGCGGGCACAATCACGGAATGGACGAACGCTCTGCCAGCTCGCCTGGAAGCTCTAGGACCGGCCAGGCTTGATGCTGCCGAGTAAAATTTCGCGACCACGCTTTGAGGTCTTTTCATGACCTTTCCCGATCTGACAGCCGAGTTACAAAGCGCCTTGCCTGAGCTGCGCGGACGGCTTGAGCCAAACCGGCTGATGGCCGACATGACCTGGTTTCGTGTCGGTGGTCCGGCGCAGGTTCTCTTTTCCCCCGCCGATGAAGCGGATCTCGCCTATTTTCTCAGCTCTGTCGGGCAGGATTTACCCGTCACCGTCGTGGGCGT
>CAZMAC010000014.1:0-16166 GCA_964564085.1 uncultured Hyphomicrobiaceae bacterium | reverse complement strand
TAATTACAGATGATCGTGCCGGCCCCGATATTGGCTTTGGCACCGACACGCGCAGCGCCGATGTAAGACAGGTGGCTGACCTTTGCGCCGGCCTCGACGACAGACTTCTTGATCTCGACGAAATTTCCGATCTTTGCGCCTGCGCCGATCTCAGCCGCCGGGCGGAGCCGGGCGAATGGCCCGACGATGGCCCCCTGGCCGATATGAGACTGCTCCATGTAGCTGTTCGCTTTGATTTCGGCCTCCGGCTCGATCGTTACGCCGGTTCCGAAAAAGACATTCGGCTCGACGACGACATCGCACCCAAGCTTCGTATCATAGCTGAACGTGACCGTATTCGGCGCGATCAGTGTGACGCCGTTCAGCATGGCCTGCTCGCGAAGCCGCATTTGCATCGCCGCTTCGGCTTGTGCGAGTTGGACGCGGTCGTTGACGCCGAAGACCTCTTCTTCCGGGCAGGTGACAACTTCGACTTTCTGCCCATCGTTCCGGGCGATCTCGATGGCGTCCGTCAGATAATATTCGCCCTTGGCATTACCATTGCCGATCCGTTCGACAATCGGAACAATCGCGCCAGCCCTGAACGCCATGACACCCGAGTTGCATAAGGTCACGGCGCGTTCGGCTTCATTGGCATCGCGGTGTTCGCGAATAGCCTGAACCTTTCCATGCTCGTCCAGCAGCATACGGCCATAGCCGGTCGGATCGGCGGCTTCAAAACCGAGAACGGCAATTGCCGCACCGCCTCTCAGCGCCTCGCGCAGGCGTTTTAAGGTGTCCGGCTTGAGAAGCGGTGTATCGCCGCAAAGGATCAGCACATCACCGGCGAACTCGGCAATCGCGCTGCGGGCCGCCAGGACGGCGTGGGCCGTTCCCAGCCTTTCGGTTTGCAGAAAGAATTGCGCTTGCGCCGCCAGATCGTTGAGCGCAGCTTGCGCGTTATCCATCTCCGGCCCGACCACAACGGCAAGCTGGGACGCGCCTGCGTCGAGCGCCGTGGCTGCGACATGAGCGATCATCGGACGGCCCGCAACGGCGTGCAAAACTTTGGGCTTTGCTGATCGCATCCGGGTTCCTTGTCCGGCGGCAAGAATAACGGAAAGCCAGGGCTCAAAAGTCATGACAACATCTCAAAACAACATCTCAAATTGGGTTAGACAGGTGCATTCGGGATAGATCGAGCATCAGGCTTAGGCAATGCGCTTTCTCTAAATCGGAAAGGTCGGCCCTGTCCAGAAATCTCATCAATGCTCACAGATCGGCCCGGGTTGGATAGGGCGCGCAACTATCAGTGTTGAAATAAGCATATAGCGGACAATGGCGGAAAATCCCAGTCAGGGTGAATGCAGTGCCAATAACCCAAACCAGCCAGTCTGAAATCACGGATAATTCGGCTCCGACGATCTCATAGCTCCATGCGAGCATGAGGCCGCCAAAAACAAGGCGAAACACCCGATCCAACACGCCGATATTCGTTGCCATTGTCTACTCAGTCTCCCTGCCCTTTTTAGCAACATTTTGATGGAGGAAAACGAAAAAAGCCGCTGCCCGGGCAGCGGCTTTAGTTTTCAGATCATTGTTTTCTTCTTTTGCGCAACATCAACTCAGAATTTGATGCGGCTACCGATCAGAACAGTCGTAAGATCTTCAAGATCTGCCGGATCGCTCGTCGCGGCCAGGGTCGCGTCGACTTCATAGAAGCGAGCCTGAGCATAGACTTCCATGGCAGCGCCATCATATTTCTGGACGACACCGAAACCCCATGCCTGTCCCTCGACATCGAAGATGTAAGCGGGGTCGACGCCACCTGCACCAACCTCGGTATCGATGTAGTCTGCATAGAAGGTCGTTGTGCCGTAAGGCAGAAGACGACGCTCAAGGCCGAGCTGAAGATAGTAATATTCAGCATCTTCGTTGACAGCATCCGAGTCGTCAGAGGCTGTTGCGAACGCGCCATAAATGCCGGTCGGCACATGCATGATGGAGATAGATCCGCCGACGCGGCTTACGTCATCGGAACTATTCTGGAACTCTGTGTAAGCAATCCCGGCTGCGAGACGGATCGAGTTCCATTCTTTCTTGAAGCGAAGCGCGATATCCCAGATATCGTCGTCACCCCAAGAGGCCGACACGATGAAACCGTGAAGAGACGGTGTATCGTAGCGAATGCGATCATCACGCGAGGCACCATCGAGATTGCCGAAGACGTCGCCAACGGTGATGTCGGAAAAACCACCGATGCCATCGCGAAACTCGAAGCTGCCCGGTCCTACGAACGCACTGGAGTCGGAAAGTGCGCTTCCAAGAACGATCTCCGTGATGCCGTTCGAAGCCGTATTACCCTGGCCGATCGAGAGACGGCCAAACCGGTCGTTCTCAACATAGAGATCGAACAAACGGAAGCTGATATCTCCGTCACTCGAACCCTCGTCATCCGTCGCCGTTACGCCGCTTAAGGCCGCATCGACGAACTGGAATTCGATGTTGTAACCGGCTGTCCAGCCTGGTCTCATCGTCCCAGAGCCCTTCAAGCCCATACGGGTGCCGGAATAGTCATTATCCACGACATAGGCGTCACCATCGACACCGTCGTCCCAAATCAACAAGGCTTTGTTGACCTGACCGTAAATTTGAAGAGAAACGACACGATTACCCTTACGCGCAGTCGTGGCCTCAAGCTCAGCCACCCTTTCTTCAAGATCTGCACAGCATCCGCCGCCCAGATCAGCCGCATTTGCCGGAGCATAAGCAGAGTTACCTACGAATATGCCAGCCGCCGCGACTAACGTCGTCAGACTTGTTGTCTTCATGAATCCGCGAATCATCATTCTCACCGCTAAGCGGGCTCCATGTTAAAATTTGCAGGTTTGGCCCTGCTCTTGCCTTTCCGATACATTACGCGGTCACTTCTGGTGGGAATCGGCATTTGCAATTCCTGATTGCAATAATCGGCTTATATGCAATTTATAGTTGCATCAATCTTAATTCAGCCGAGGCCACAGGAATCTTCGCCACTATGTGACATATTTGCAAAGCTCTGGACGGGCGGATTTTGGGCTTTTTCGAAGCCACTTAACGGTAATTGACCGGCATTTTTCCGCGAATGTCTTCTCAGCATTTCGTGTGCAGAATCCGTTCGCGCTTACGCGGATTTCCGGGGTGGCTTGCGTGACATACGCGCAAGGGCGTTTTTCAGATTGCCCGGATGTTTTGAGGGCGGTGAGGATTTGCCCTATCAGGCGGGGCAGGACCGTATTCGTCCGTATTGATGATTTGGCCGTATCTTTGGAACAGAGACGGATGATTTACGGCCGAATGCCCGGAATCATCGCGATATGGCGCAATATCGTCTCAGAAATAACGGGTTGAAATCGTGACTTTCTCGTGAAGAGGGAAAGGCGACGCCTCCAGAAGCCGGATCTTTGCAAGCTGGCTGCGATCCGTTGGCTTGAATGTATTCTGAAATTCCTTCGCCAGCGCATCCGTCACGGGAAGAAGTTCAGCCAGAACACCGGCGATCGACTGACGGCCGTCGGAAATGGTCACTTCTTGCCCTGTCTCGATGGAGAACAAATAGCGCCGCGGCAGATAGGCCAGCACGAACGGCTCACCGGAGTAGATCGAAAGAATTTGCTCGCCGGTCCGATAGACATTGCCGATCACCGGGGCGGCCGCGCCAACCGATCCGCTCACCGGCGCCCGCACGACCCCGTCCGCATAATGCTCCTGCAGCTTGCTTAACGTCGATTCTGCTACACTGCGGGCCTCTTGAAGGGTCGCGAGCTCTTTCTCCAGCGTATTGCGCTGGGATGTCAATTTGATTCGGTCCTGCTGGGCGTTGAAATTCGCCGTCAGCGCCTCATCATAGCTCGACGCAGTGGTCAAACCGGACTCCGAAAGCTGATCGAACTTCCCAACGACACGGGCCGCTTCGTTTTCTCGCTTTTGCGCAAGCGGCAGAAGCGCCGAGACTGTCTCGGAACGGATACGTAATTCAACCGTATTGGCGACAAGTTGCGCCCGGCGGGCGGAGAGATCGGCAAGCCGCTCCAACATTTCGATCGATTGCAGATTGACCAGAACCTGCCCCTTCTCGACATGCTGGCCTTCCTTGACGTGAACGCCCTGGATGCGGGCAACATAGGTCGGTGAAATGACGGTTTGATCCCGAAGCACCAACCCGTCAGCACGCAGAAAGACCATATCGCCGAACAGATAGTTCATCATGGTCAGGGCGAAAACTGCCAAAGCGGTGAGGTAGATTATCCGCCCTGCCGAGTTCGGCGTTGCCCTTTTATCATTGGCAAGATTGTCTGAGCGCGGCCGCTTTTTCAGGGAACGAATCATGCCAGTCTCCGGATTGCGAAAAGCTGTGTGGATGGCTCTTTTTGTGTCGATGAATGACAAGACTTCATCGGGCGCATCATACGAAGTCCTCCAGCCCGAAATACCGATGGTGTACGCCGATCTCCAAGCGAAGACTGCTGCTCGCCTTACGGCTGATATCGGACATTATCGGCTCCGCTTCAGATAAACCTAGCCCTTGAAGCAGGCAGAAATCGTAAGAATGGCCTTTGACGATTACGCCCTTGTCGCCAAGTTCATTCTTCAGATTTTCCAGAAAAAGATCGCGTGCTTGTGCGAATTGACGCAGGCCGGTTTCGCGTATGATCTCACGTTCGTTCTCATAAGAAAGATTAACGACCGTGAACGGTGTCTCTGATTCGTTGAATGCTTTCGCCGCCGCATTGAGCGCGATGACGAATTCCAAAGGCAGATCCGAAAAACGTATCGTTCGCTGGCCCGGCCCGCGCAGCGCCTGACCCATCTGCACAAATGCAAGGCCTTCATCGTTGAGCTTATAGGAATAGACATCGCGGCTCGCGGCCTGATCGCCATCGAATTGCGCCGCGCAATCCATGCAGACAAAACCGATGGCCGGTTCCGAACCGCTATGTCCGCAATGCTCGCACAGGATCGCCGTGCCCGGCTTGTCGTAATCCACGCTGAAATGCGACAATTCCTGCCGGCATTTCGGGCAAATCAGCTTGTCGGCGCGGCGAAAATCTGCCTCAACGCCTTGATTGCCGCATTTGAAATGATGGATGTAGGCTTCCTCGCGAAGCTGAGACGAGCGGCAGGAGGGACATTCCTCGCGAATATGCAGCCGCGATGACGAGCATCGATAGCAAACATGAAAACGATCAAAGAATTCGCGCGTCAGAAAGCTGCTTCGGCATTGTTTTTCAGCTTCGAGAATCACGTCCTCACTCGCAAGGGTGAGGTTGTAACCAATAAGCGCCAATGAATTCGGAGCATAGGAGGCCGTGAGAGCTTTATCCTGCACGAAAATTCGTGCGATGAGCTTTTCTCCAAGATCCGATGTGGTCAGAAGATCCCGGTGCAGCATGGTTCGGCGTTGGTGGAAAAGCTGAATTAGACGGCGAACCGCCTCGCCATCCTCCTGCCGCTCCAATGAGGCGTCATAATCGGCATAAGAGCCCAGGCTGCCGGTCAGATCAATGACGGGAAACAGATGAAGCGGTTTGCGCTGCCAGATCGAGGCGACATCGGCCAGGGAGGCTTCACGCCGGATAAGAATGGCGTCGATTTCATCCAGATTCTTGATTGCGGCAAGCGCACCGGCGGCAAAGCGCTGATCGTCGAAATCCTCCGGCCACCGTAATAATTCCAGGCCCAATGCCCAGGATGGCTCGGATCTGCTCGGTATGATCCGCGCCTCACTGCGCCGTATTTCCGGGCGCTCTGAGCTCCCCCCGGCCTCTTGCTGTGGCGCGTCTTCTGGACTTTGAGGATCGCCCGGTTGTGAAGGGCCGGTCTGTTCGATGACATTGCAGACTTCGTAAACATCCAGCGGTTTAGGGATAATCTGGTCGAAATTCTCGCAATTCTCTTTATGCGCGAGAAGTCCTTCAATATCGGCGGTAATCGCGATCAAATGAGACCGCATATCGCCATTTTGTTTGCTGCGATATTTCTGTGCGACCTGCAGGCCGTCAAGCTTGGGCAGCCGGAAGTCAATCAGGGCCACATCATAGCTATGGCGCTGAAGCGCGCTCAATGCCTGCTCACCATCTTCGGCGAGGTCGACGCTGTGGCCCCTTTGCGACAGGATCAGCTTCAACAAGTCTTGGGTGACGGGACTGTCTTCAGCAACCAGCACACGTTTCGGCACGACAGGTGCTTCGGTCACATCGGTCTGTTGGGCGTCTAGCACGGAGCTTTCTCTCGACCTTTATCAGTTGAATTTGTTCGGTTTTCTTAACTCCTGACTCATCACATCACTTGAAAACTGCCCATGTCTGAGACGGGCGGACAGCCTTATTTCACGCGGTTAACCTTCTGAGCCAAGAGCCATGCGCTTGTTACAACACGGGATTTGCCCAAAAGGGCCGCCACCCACACAAATATCGAAGCAACCCGGACGCATGCGGCGTTTTGAATATCTCAAGCCACACTAAGCTGTGCTTTACCTTTAATTGCAATAATGCGCAATACACCTATTGCGTGCAAACGCGCTCGCCTGATGGAAATGAGGACGGCAAATGCTGGTCAAATCGGCTTCTGTGGCGCATGAGCAACGCCCGACTTGGTTTTACGTGTCTTTCGGCGTTCTGCCGGTCGCGATTCTGATTGCGCTATTCAGCTTCATGGAACGGAGCTGGGCGCAGAAACACGAGGTCGTGATAAGCGCGAGCGAAACGGCGTTATTGGTTTGGATCGCGGACGGGAAGAAGCTTTTTCGCAAGCACGGGCTTAATGTCAAACTCAAGCTTTTTCAATCCGGACTGCGTGCCGCTGAGGCTGTCATCAAAAACGAAGCCGACCTTTCAACGACAGCGGACGCTGCCTTCGTCAATCACAGCTTTCGATACGCAGATCTGCGTATCCTGGCGTCAATCTCGACCCTGGAGACGGCAAGACTGATCGGCCGCCGGGACAGAGGCATTCAGAATGCCGCAGATCTTGCGGGAAAGCGTGTCGGCGTGACCCAGGGGAGCGTCGGCGAATACTTCTTGACGCGTTATCTCACTTTGCTCGGCATCCCAATGTCGGCGCCTACGATCATCGATCTGCGGCCGGGAGATATTTCCAATGGCCTGGTCAATGGCGATATCGATGCGGGCCTCACTTGGGAACCATTTATCAGAAATGCGGAAGTGAAGCTGAATAGCAACGCCGTTACGCTGCCCGGTCAAATCGATCTGATCTATCATTTCTTAGTCGTAACAAAACAGCGTTGGATTGAAGAAAACCCAAAAAAAACAAAAGCAATACTCGCCGCGCTCATCGAAGCGGAAAAATTTGCCTTGAACCATCCGAAGAAAGCCAAGGCGATTATCCAAAGCAAATTCGGCTATGAGAGCAGCTATCTCGATCATCTCTGGCCGCTCCATCTTTTTCACGTCAGCCTCCCACAGGCTTTGTTGTTTGTTCTAGAGCGGCAAGCCGATTGGCAGATCCAGAAAAATTTAACGCCGTTGAAAACAATGCCGAATTTCCTCGATCGTGTCGAAACAACGCCTCTGAAGCAAATCCGCGGATCAGCCGTCGGCATTGTGAAATAGGGCGCCATGATGCTAGCGGTGTCTTTAAAAACAATCGTCAGAACCGCCTTGATCGGCCTGACTCTTAGCGGCCTTGCGATTACAGGCGCTGTCAGCTGGGCCTATTTATCTCTGGAACGGGCGCAGAACACCGTTACCCTGGTTAATACCTTCAGCACCAATCTCAGCAAACTCAATCTTCTGACTGCGGAGCTTTTTGTCCATCGTTCGTCAACTATTGAGCACCAGTGGCTCGGCCAGCGTAAGCTCGCAATGCTGCAGCTTTCCGCATTGCCGGAATTCCAAGGACAGGCCTATGTCCTGAAGAGCGAAATTCAGCGTCGCCTTGACGTGATAACGAATGTCACCAACCGGCTTCGGACGACCTTTAAAGACAACATTGCAAATACTCAAAGCAGTAAAGAAACGCGCAAAATACTCCTTGAAATTTTCATCGTCCAATCGAGCACAATCACTGAGCGGGCTTTAGAGCTCAGAAATGTTGTCGCATCCTATTTGCGAGAGCAGCGCAGACAGTTTCTTCTTTTTATTGGGGGCGGATTGTTATTGCTGACTCTTGGCGGCGGTTTGGTGTTCTTTCTGGTCTCCAACACACTCCTGTCGCGAATTCTCAATCTGCGCTTGATCGTACAAGAGATTGGAAGAGGAAATCTCGAAGCAGAGATCCCCGTGTCCGCCAAGGATGAGATGGGGGATGTCTTCCAGGAGCTTGATCAGATGCGGCTCAGCCTTTTGGGATCAATGGGTGAGCTGTCGAAGGTCAATCTGGAGCTGGTGGCAGCGAAAGCGGATCTGGAAAATCGCGTTGCAGAGCGAACCGCCGGTCTGGAAACGGCGAACAAGGAACTGGAAGCCTTTACCTTTGCGGTTTCGCATGATCTGCGCGCGCCGCTACGCGGAATTTCAGGTTTTAGCCAGGCTGTCCTGGAAGATTACAGCAATGAGCTGCCTGCCGAAGGCCAATCCATGCTTCGCCGCATTCATAGCGCGACGCAGCACATGGGCCAGCTCATAGACGATCTTCTGGAGCTGTCCCGTCTGAGAAAAAGCCTGACGGATGTCGCAGAAACCGACCTCTCCGAAATGGCCGCCGAGATTTGCCAGGGACTGCAGGAGCGGGCGCCGGACAGAAACGTCAGCATCAAGATCGAAAAGGATGTGAAACTTCGCTGCGATGCCGGATTGATGCGGATCGTTCTCACAAATCTAATTGAAAATGCCTGGAAATTCACGGCCGAAAAAACCGACGCGGAAATCGCTTTCGGAAAGCGAGCCGAGCGGGACGCCGAAACCGTGTACATCCGCGACAACGGGGCCGGCTTCGACATGGCACTCAGTGAAAGACTATTCCAGCCGTTTCAACGCTTGCACACCCAAAAAACCTTCCCCGGAACCGGTATCGGGCTGACGACAGTCGCACGGATCGTCACGCTGCATCGCGGCAAGATTTGGGCGGAAGCCAGCCCCGGCAAAGGCGCCACATTCTATTTCCAGCTCGGCAAAGATTTGTCCTGTAGCGATGACGAGCAAACCATCGAACACGGACAGAGCGTTGACCAAGCAATTTTCAACGAAACGCGCAAGGTTGCAACCGGATAAAACAGAGTCACGATTGTAGAGTTGAGTCATGAATGCAGTTATTGAGTATTTATTTGGGGCTGCGTCTTTTGTTCCCCACGGCTACTGCCTGTTGTGGCGTCCCGATCTTGTCGCGATGCACGCAGTCTCCGATTTCGTGATCGCCTTAGCCTATTTCGCAATTCCCATTGGCATCTGGCACTTCGCGCGCCGTCGGACAGATCTGGAATTTCGTGGTCTCTTCTACCTTTTTGCAGCTTTCATTCTCTGCTGCGGCCTCACTCATCTTGCCGGGCTAATCACACTTTGGGTGCCAGCTTATGGCATTCAGGGCCTCATCAAGGCTTTGACAGCAATCGTTTCGGTTGCTTCGGCCTATGCGCTTTGGCCGGTGATACCCAAAGCGCTCGCTATACCTGGCATTACACGATTACGGGAAGAAAACGCCGAGATGGCTCGCGCCGTTGCGGAACAGGAAAGGCAAGTCGCCGAACGAAACGCTGAGCTTAGTAACATGACCCGCGAGGTAGAGACGTTCACGCAAACGGTCGCTCACGATCTGCGAACTCCATTACGCAGCATAAACGGCTTCAGCCAGATGCTCGCCGACGAGCACGGCCAAGCTCTTGGGGTTTCCGGATGGGAAATGCTCAACCGCATCCGCATGGCAAGCACACGAATGAGCAGCCTTATCGACGATCTGCTCATGATGTCGCGCGTAGAGCGAACCCCGCTTGAGATCGCGGACGTAAATCTGTCGATCATGGCCAAGACTATTCTTTCGGACCTCAGCCGCAAGGATCCGGGACGCAAGGTCGAAATTGCCGTCGAAGATGGGATTATTATGCCTTGCGACCATAAGCTCATGCAGATCGCTTTAAAGCATTTGCTTGAAAACGCATGGAAATTTACCGGCGCGCGCGAGCAGGCAAAGATCGAAGTCGGATATCAGCAAAAGGACGGGCAGCCCAGTATTTACATACGCGACAATGGGGTCGGCTTCGACCAAGCCTGTGCTGGCAAACTCTTTCTGCCGTTTCAACGCATGCATTCCCAGGAGCAATTTCCCGGTAACGGTATAGGCTTGGCGATCGTTGCATCCATCATTCACCGGCATGGCGGCGAGATTCAGGCAGCATCGGTCTTCAGCGAAGGGACGACAGTCAGCTTCACCCTTCGAAATGAAAAGGAACAAATAACGCATGACGAACAATGTGATCTTGCTTGTTGAAGATAATCCAGACGACGAAGCGCTTGCCATTCGCGCCCTTAAGAAGAACAACATCACCAACGAAATCGTTGTCGCGCGTGATGGTATCGAGGCGCTTGATCTTTTGTTCGGCTTGCATGGGAACGAACCGATCCAGCCGGCCGTTATATTGATGGATCTAAAATTGCCCCGGCTCGATGGCATCGAAACGCTTCGTAAGATCCGGGCCGACAAGCAAACAGAGAGTTTACCAGTCGTCATGATGACGACCTCGGATGAAGACCGCGACGTCATTCGGTCCTACAAATCCGGGGTCAACAGCTATGTCCGTAAACCGATCGATTTTTCCGAATTCATGACGGTTACCGCACAGCTCGGGATGTATTGGCTCGTTTTAAATACGCAGCCCAAATTACCTCCGGAGGATTAGGATGAAACCGATGTACCTGAAAGTTCTGATCATCGAGGACAATGACGACGATGCCGCGCTGCTCGGTCACTATCTGAAGAGCTGCGGTTTCGAGCCGCGATGGAAAAAAGTCGATTGCGAGAAAGATTTGATTGAGGCCATCGAGAACAGGCGGTGGGACCTTGTGCTATGCGATTTCTCGATGCCCGAGCTTACCCCTTTTATAGCGGTCGATTGCGTCAGGAAAATCAATACTCATATCCCGATCATAATCGTGACAGGCGCTGTACCGAAAAGCAGCGCGGAGGATGTCGTTGCCCAGCTGTTGCAATATGGCGTTCAGGATGTCGTCCTGAAGGACAATCTTCCGCGTCTCAAGAAAGTCATTACAAGAGAACTCGACCTGGCGAACAACAGGCGGGAAAGGATTGCAGCCGAACTTCGTCTTGCCGGAGCGCTCGAAAAACTATCTCAGGGCGTGGCCCTTTATGACGCACACGCACAGCTGATCATCTGCAACAGTCAATACAAAAAAGCCGTCGATTTATGTCAGGATGAGACGGTGCCCGGCACGTCTTATGCCGAGCTTTTACGCCTTGCATCCGAGCGCGGACAATTCATATTGCCTGATGGTGAAAAGACACAACTCAGACATCGCCTGATGGCGTGTACTGAAGCCACCGGGGACCAGCCTCTTGAAATTCCGCATCATGATGGTCGTTGGTTGGAAGTCGAAAGGCATCACACCGCAGAGGGCGGGATTGTTACGGTGACGACCGATATTACCGAGAAAAAACAACGCGAGGCGGCCTTGATGCGGCAAACGGCCGAACTCGCCCGAATCAACAAGGACTTGATCCGTGAGATCGGTCAGAGAATGACCGTCGAAAACGCGCTGCGCGAAAGCGAAAGTCGGGCACGAGCCATTTTCGAAAGCGCGGTTGATGGTGTCGTAACCTTTAATGAAAGCGGCCTGATCGAAACAGTCAATCCAGCGGCTGAGAAAATCTTCGGATATGGCGCAGACGAACTCAGAGCCTTACACATTCATCACCTCATGCTTCTGGGCAACGGCCAAACTGAACGCATTCCAGGCACGACACCTAAATACGCCGAGCAAAACGAATTCCGAAATACGAATCTGAGGCTTGTCACCGGGTGGAGGAAAGATGGAGAAGCTTTTCCCATTGAGCTGACAATCAGTCAGGTGCAGCTCAGTAATCGTTGTATTTATACCGGTATCATTCGCGATGTGACAGAGCGGATGAAACTCGACCAGATGAAGCGCGAATTCGTCTCCGTCGTCAGTCATGAGCTTCGCACACCATTGACCTCGATCCGCGGCTCTCTCTCGCTTCTCAACACCAACGCGGTCGGGGACTTGCCCCCGCGCGCCCGTTCGATGATTTCAATCGGATTGCAGAACAGCGAGCGTTTGCTCAGGCTCATAAACGATATCCTCGATATTGAGAAGATCGAATTCGGCAAGATGGAGTTCACCTTTGAGCCGATCCGGGTCCGTGCTCTGATCCAGGCCGCCGAAGAGGAGCTCCGCGCCTATCTCGATCAATTTAAAGTCAGTCTGCAGATCGACGGTCGCGCCGGACATAACGTTGTGGTTCAAGGCGACCACGGGCGCCTCATCCAGGTCCTGGCGAATTTGATCTCAAACGCCGTTAAATATTCCCCGGAGAATGGCACAGTCACCATCGGCACGGATATCCGAAAAGACACTGTTCGCATCTGGGTCAAGGATGAAGGCGCTGGCATTCCGGAAAGCTTCCGCGACAGGATTTTCCAAAAATTCTCTCAAGCCGATTCCTCCGATACGCGCCAGAAAGACGGTACCGGTCTTGGCCTCAGTATCGCCAAGGCGATTGTCGAATGCCACGGAGGCACAATTGATTTCGAGACAGTCGAGGGCAAGGGAACGATATTCTTTTTCGACCTTCCCATCTATCTGGCCGAGGTCATACCTCAAAATGAGAAAGAATCGGCATAAGGCCAGGCTGTATTCGGCAAGGGCAGACAATTTTAGGCACCACTTCAAGACCTTCTTAAACGCGATCGTTTAGACTTCAAGCATAGAGCGGATTGAGAAAGATAATTGGTATGAAAGAGCTGCAGCGGATCACTTATATTGAGGACGAGCCCCACATCAGAGAGATTGTTCAGCTCGCACTTGAGGAGCTGGGCGGCTTTACGCTGCAGGTCTGCGAAAGCGGCATGAAAGCCCTTGAAGAGGTGCCCGGTTTTAATCCGGATATCATTCTGCTCGACGTGATGATGCCGGAAATGAACGGCGTTCAGACTTATCAGTCGTTGAAGCAGATTCCGCAAGTGGCTGACACACCGATTATATTTGTTACAGCCAAAGCACAAAAACACGAAATTCAGCAATATAAGTCGCTCGGCGCCGTCGACGTCATCCCAAAGCCTTTCGATCCGGTGACACTGCCCATCGAAATTCGCACGATCTGGGAGCGCACACAAGAATTGCCGATCAACTAGCCATGCAAGAGCAACTCAATCTGCTTATTGAAAAACATTGCGCGTCGATCCAGGGGACCGTTGCGGAAATCGGCGAGCTTTTGAAACGGGTTGACACGAATAGCTCAACGAACGGCCTCACGATTGATCATGACGCAGAAGCATTGGCCCATCAGCTGAAAGGCTCAAGCGGTACGGCCGGCTTTCGCGAGATCAGCGTGGCTGCCACCGCTCTCGACGATCATCTGAAAGTGCTTTGCCGAGGCGAGGCGGAAAGCGTTGCGGGCGGGATGGGCAAGGCGATGGAACTCTTCGGCCGTCTCGATCAGGCCACGCGCGGCATCACGCCCAGCGCTTCAAGCCTCTACCGGGCCGCCTGATTCCACAAACTGTTGTCGCGACTGCCGTTATCAGGTTCTATCCTCGAAGTCCTCAAACTTTGCGCCAAAGCCTTTCAATCTGGGAACGGACGAAGCGACCGTCAGGCTGCTGCCCTGTGGATGCTTCTTGAGGCGTGTCAGCATGGTGTAGAGGAGAGCCGCCGAGCAATCCGTATCGCTGAATTTCGCGACGGACAGGACGATGAGCCGAGACTGCCAGCCCTTATAGCTGTGAAAGGTACAGACTTTGACGCGCGGCGTCCGCATGGAGAATACCTGCTTCACTCTGCGGTCCTTGTTGGAGTCGCGGGCAACCGCATTGGTGACAGCCATGCCTTGTTCCGCCATCAATTCTTCGGCCAGAAGACAGTCTTCTTTCCGGTCGCAAAGCAGGGTCAGATCCGTCACGGAGCGCGTTATCGGAACCGGATCGCGCTGAATAATACGCATCAGATCCTTCACGCAGGCTTTCACACGGTCCTGCGGCGAAACCTGAACCCACCTTACATCGCAGGGCTCATTTTCCGCCGACTCCTCCTCCGGCAGACTGTCGAGCGCCTTCGGGTGATAGCTCTGGGCATAGGAACGCAAGATGCGGAGCATCCGGTTCGGGAGCCTGCGGCTTGCTTGTAACTCGATCCATCGGCCGGAGAACCCCGCGCCGGGGAGCGTCTCTGAGTTCCAGTCGGTACGCGGATAAATCTGCTGCGCACTGTCGAAGGCGATCATCATTTCACCATCCTCGCGGCGAACCTTGCGCAGCAGATTCCACCAGGACAGATTAAAATCCTGGCCCTCATCCACGAAAATGGCGTGGTATTTTTTGACCCGACGCGACGGCTTGTCTAGCGCCTCAAGAAGGAGAGCCGGTATTTCGTCGTCCCACTGATTTTTACCCGCAAGGTCGTGAAATGCTGCGCGAACGCCAAGCTCGCCGCTGAGGCGATGGCAGAAGCCGAAGAAGGTCTGCCACTCAATCTGCTTGGAATGGGCGTCACCCGTTCTGTCACACACGTCTTTGAGATAGCGGATCAGCGAATTGTTGTAGCAGACAAATAGAACGTCCTTGCCTTCAGCGGCAACTTTGGCAGCGCGGCGTATGAGCGTTACCGATTTCCCTGCCCCGGCGGAGCCTCGCATCCTGCGCAGTTTGATCTGTCCGGCATTTTTAACGAATTGGCGCTGAGCGGGGTCGTCATCAAGCGGCTGCCGATATTCCCAGGAATGATGCGGCTCGATCAGCCAGCTTCTGAGATCGTTCGCGGCGTCCTCGGTCAGCTCGAACGGATTTCTTCTCCCTGAAAGCGGGAAAATCCGATCAGCCTCACCGTTCTCCAGGCATTCGCGCCCGGCAATTGTCGTGTAGGGCGAACCATCGAGAAAATTGCTGAAATGCTTCTGCACATCGGCGTTCGAGGCCCGCGTGAAAATAAGGCCGACGGTAATCGGAAAATCGATACTCTGATTGAAACGTGCCGCAAAAAGCCGTTTGAAAATCTTTCGGTAGCCGCGGACTTGCGCTACGGCGTCCTTGTAGCTTTTCCAATCGGGCGAGGCGAGGCTCCAATCCTTGACCTCAAAAACACCGATGCCGCTTTTGGGGTTCAGGACCGCAATATCGGGACGTTTCCCATTGATATGGGGCTGCTTGTAAATCTCCCAGCCTTCGAGATGCTCTGCGAAAAATTCATAAACCTGCGTTTCTCCAAACATCTGAAAGCAACCGGGTCGAAAATCTTGGCAGATAAAATACGGTCTCATCGCCGAATTAAAACAACATCCTAATCAACTACGCTTAATTTAACAGGAATTCGCTGCCAAGCCGTTAATGTTTGCTTCAGTTCGCTAGAGCGCTTTCAGGCGAAGTGGCTACCGGTTCGCCGCTCGGAAAGCGCGACAAAACAATTGGTTCGAGCCGACGCCCTGATTTAATTAGGGGGTACAAGTCTCTAGACGCTAATTCTCATCCATCTTCAGGGCCGCGATAAACGCGTCTTGCGGGATTTCGACCCGGCCGAACTGACGCATCTTCTTCTTGCCGGCCTTCTGCTTGTCGAGCAGCTTGCGCTTGCGGGAGACGTCGCCGCCATAGCACTTCGCCGTCACGTCCTTGCGCAGCGCCGAGAGCGTTTCACGCGCGATCACCTTGCCGCCGATTGCCGCCTGGATCGGGATCTTGAACATATGCCGGGGAATTAGCTCTTTCAGCTTTTCGCACATCACCCGGCCGCGCTGTTGGGCCCGTGAGCGATGCACGATCATGGCGAGCGCATCGACCGGCTCCTCATTGACGAGAATGGACATCCGCACGAGATCGTCCGCCTCATAGCCAATGATTTGGTAATCGAACGAGGCATAGCCGCTTGTGACCGATTTCAGCCTGTCGTAAAAATCGAACACCACCTCGTTCAGCGGCAGATCATAGACGACCATCGCCCGGCTGCCGGCATAAGACTGATCCTTCTGGCGTCCGCGCCGATCCTCGCACAGTTTCAGCACGGAGCCGAGAT
>CAZMAC010000013.1:0-16170 GCA_964564085.1 uncultured Hyphomicrobiaceae bacterium | reverse complement strand
ATGAGAGGTGCGTCCGCCATGATCCGTCACGATGGCGGCGGCGCGTTTCATGATCGGAACCCAATCCGGATCTGTCGTACCGGTGACAAGGATCGAACCATCGACGAAACGGCTGATATCCTCCGCGCTTTAGATCAGGCACACGCGGCCGGATACGACAGCATTGCCGATGCTAAGTCCCGAGAAAAGCGTCTTACCTTTTGAGATGATCCGATAAGAGAGAAGCGCGTCCTCCCGTTTTTGCGACTGAACGGTTTCAGGCCGGGCCTGTACAACGAAAATCTGGTTTGTCTCACCATCCTTGGCCCATTCAATGTCCATCGGACAGCCATAATGGTCTTCAATCACCACGGCCCAACGCGCCAGCCTGACGATCTCCTCATCGCTGAGAACAAAAGACCGGCGTTCGATCTTGGAGGTGGGTACATTGCGCGTGGTTTGCCCGCCTTCGTCCGTGTAGATCATCTTTTTGGATTTGGCGCCGAGCTTTTTAGCGACGACCGGAATAGCGCCTGTCTCTTTTAAGAGCGGCTTGAACACCTGATATTCATCCGGATCAACAGTACCTTGAACGACATTCTCTCCCAGACCCCAGGCCGCATCGATCAGCACGACATCGTTAAAGCCGGTCTCGGTGTCGATCGAGAACATCACGCCAGCACCGCCAAGATCGGAGCGAACCATGCGCTGAACGCCGACCGACAAGGCGACCTTCAGATGGTCAAAGCCTTTAGCTTCCCGATAGCTGATTGCGCGATCGGTGAAAAGCGAGGCGTAGCAGCGCCGGCAGGCATCGAGCAGCGCTGCTTCCCCGCGAATATTGAGAAAAGTCTCCTGCTGTCCGGCAAAGCTGGCATCGGGCAGATCCTCGGCAGTCGCGCTGGAGCGTACGGCAACATCGACATCGTCCTGCCCCGACCGGCGGCAGAGTTCTTCGTAGGCCGCACCAATCTCGCGGGCGATGTCTCCCGGCCAGTTCCCGGCGATGATCGCGCGGCGTATGGACTGGCCTGCCTCTGCAAGCGTCATTTTGCCAGCGGAGCGATAATCGAACGTTTCCGCAATCACGTCCCGAAGATCATTTTCGTCAATAAAGCGCCAATAGGCATCCGCAGAGGTTGCAAAGCCGGATGGCACGCTGACGCCCTTTTCACTGAGGCGGCTGACCATTTCGCCAAGAGACGCATTTTTCCCCCCAACGCGCGGAAGCTCGGTGCGCGAAAGAGCCTCGAACCAGATGACCGTCTCACTCCCCGAGGCGTTCATTGATGTTTTCTCCTTTGCCGATTGTCACCCGCTTTTCAAGGTGAAGCATGTCTCGAAAGATCCCATCAGATCGAGCCAATCCTCCATCAGCCTCGTGATCAGGAAATTTTGCCTGACGCTCTCGCGCGCCTGTTCGCCGATCCGTCGCCGTAGATCGTCATCTTTGAGCAGCTGAATGATACGTTCAGCGGCTTCTTCGGCGCTATCGACCAGGAAGCCGTTTTCACCATCTTGAATCTGATGACGAATGCCTCCAACATTGCCGCCAATTACCGGCGTTCCTTTCCACATTGCCTCGGCAACGGTGAGACCGAAGCCTTCGCGGATCGACTTCTGCAAGACGGCCGCGGCACGCCGTTGCAATGCATTAACAAGCGCTGAGTCCTGGACCGATAGAATCCGTATACGCTCTTCTTCGCAGTCTGAAACGGACTCGAAGACCTCTTGCCCCTCGGGATCGTCGGTCGCAACGTTACCCACGAGAACGAGCGTGCAGTCGACTTTTTTGCGCGCGATCTTGAAAGCTTCGATCACCCCATGAGGATCTTTCCATTTGTCGAAACGTGACACCTGCACAATAAGCGGCAGATCAGTCGGAATGTCATGGTGGCGGAGCCGGTCATCGATCTCCTCTTCCGACAAATCTTTATTCGTCGTCGAAAATGGGTCGATCGCGGGCATGATAAAACGCTGCGGGGTTGTCAGCTTCTGAGCGTATTCGGGAAGCGAAACGACCACGGCGTCATATCGCTCTATAAACGGCGTCATATAGCTCCAAAGCTCAGCATCGGGTGTAGACAAATCCACATGACATCGCCAGATCCATGGAGCTTTTTTGCGGTAGCATGAAATGATCGGTAAGGGCTGCGGATCGTGGACGATCACCAGATCATGATCGAGATGGTTGCGGATGGCGTTCTCATAGGCGACTTCCTCATAGATCTGCATTTTGAGATCGCTTAGATTGATCTCTGCCCCTTGCAGCGCATTGTGCATTTTCTTCGTGATACTGAAAAAATCGGGCCGCCCTTGAATGACCCGCCACTCCGTATTGATCCCTGCAAGATTCATCAAAAGCGTTAAGGACCCAATAAGCTGAGCTACACCGCCGCCATAATAGGTCGAATTGATATGGGTGGTGTGGAAGTCCGAAAGCCCCTGCGCTTTACGGAGAATGCGCTCGATCGTCTGCTGGCCGACGATTTGGGCATGATCTTCCAACGTTGTCAGATGCGGCGTATTTAAAAGCGGATTGTGAACAAGAGTCATGTGTTTCCTACCCGCTTTCGCATGGGCTTAGCGATCTTTTTCAGCGAGCGCCTTCAGACCCAGAAAAGCAGGGGCCCTGTGAGTGATGATAAAGGTTGGGATCGTAGAAAGCTGGCAGCGGAACCGTCCCTTCGCTTCGAAGTGTTCGCGAAACTGAGATCTTGCAAGATAGTCTTGTATATGCGGGACGATGCCTCCTGCTATATAGACGCCGCCTCGAGCTCCAAAAGTGAGCGCTACATTCCCGGCAAACGTACCGAGCATCGCGCAGAACATATCGAGCGCGGCTTGGGCCAAAGAGCAGCTTTCGGCAAGAGCGGCCGCCGTGATTTGCTCTGCTGAGCGGCTGGGCGCATCCATCCCTTCAGCCACTGCGATCGCATGATAGAGATTGATGAGTCCGTCGCCGCTTAAAGCGCGTTCCGCCGAGACATGTCCGAACCGTTCACGCAAATGACATATGATCGTGTCCTCGCGTAGTGTCGTGCCCGGCAGCGTGACATGGCCACCTTCTGTTTCAAGAACGATCCCGGCATTTCCATACGCAACATGGCAGGCAAGGCCAAGCCCCGTTCCGGGACCGAGCACCACGGCAGGTTTATAGTAGCAGGACGCTCCATTGCCGATCTGCATCAGATCGGCTCGGCTGAGATGGTGCAAGGACCAGGCAATAGCCGCGAAGTCGTTCAACAGATCGACGCGCTCGAATTCGAATTCCTCATAGAGTTCGGCGGTATCGATCCGCCAACCGCTGTTGGTCAAGCGGCTGCGGCCTTCCCGGACCGGTCCGGCGACACCGATTATGGCGCGCTTGATGCCCGATCCTGCGGGATGGCGGTGCATGAATGTCTGAAGAGCATCAATAATCCCAGAAAAATCAGCGACTGCAAATGTCTCGATTGCGCTAAGCTCTCCATGTGAAAGATAAGCCAATCTAATATTCGTTCCTCCGATGTCGCCCAGCAAGACTGTCTCTCTTGCCAAGTGCCGGAGCACTGTACTGCCATTTCCCGCCGCCGCAAATGCTTCCGCTCTCATAGTAAGGGCCTATGGCTTGCGAGCTGGATTGCTCAAACAGATCGGATGGAACCGATCCTTTCATTTAGGTTCGCTTCCTTCCTTCTTTCCTTGATGGAAATCAAATCAACGGGAGTGGCGCGCATCATGGCGAACGACTTCGTAGCCGCCGACAATATCCATCAGCTCTGTCGTAATGGCATCTTGCCGCAAGCGCCGAAACTCGGCAGTCATGACATCCATCTGCTCGCTGATATTGCGTTCGGCATTCTGCATGGACGCCAGCCGCGCTGCATTTTCACTGGCCATCGAAGCAAGCCCAGAGCGATATAGGCTTGTAAAAAGATGCTGGCGGATCAGCCAGGAAAACAATCTTTCTGCATCCGTGCGATGGATCGGCAGCCGCCTTGACGGCCAGGGCCGCTGCGCCAACTCTTTCAGATGATCGAGCGCCACAGGTAGAAAAACATGGCCGCGGGGCCGGATTTCCCCCTCAGATCCGCGCTGATTGAAAATCGCGCCGACGCGATCAACATCTTGCTGAATGCGAAGCTGATCGAGACGGATCAAAATGTCCTCGCAAGCGCCTGCAAGCCCTTGAACGGAGCCTGGGAGGTTCATGACCTCATCGGGTTCCCGGCCTAGGGTCGTCATCCGCTCCGCAGCCTGAGCACCGATCGCAAGGATATAATGTGCTTCCGCTGGCTTCTTTTGACGGGAAAGATGAAGGAGCGCAAACTCTGCAGCATTCTCATTGAAACTGCCGCAAAGGCCGCGATCCGAACCAAAGATAATGAGTGCCTCCCGCGCTTCGTGCCCCCTACGCAGAGCTTCTTTTACGGGGCGATCCCTCAGAACGGCTTGGAGGCCGAGATCGATGGTTTGCTCGAAAAGCCGGAGCGAGCTTTCTGCCTTTTCAAATTGGCGGACGCTTACGGCCGAAAGCGTCTTCATACTGCGGACGAGCGATTGCAGATCTATCGTGGTGCCGATGCGGCGGGACAAAGTCTCGAGTGTTTCCATAGCGACCTAATCCTGCGCCTCTATGATCGCATTGCCAGTGACTGGCGGATCAAAGAAAGTGCAACGGCTTTATCGGCATCACCGAGCTTTGCGCCCGCTTCCAAGCGTTGCCACAAATCGCTTGCGTCCTGCTGGACCGCTTTACAGATGCCCTGTTCCGCCTGCTGGAGTTTATCGACCGGGATCTCGTCAAACAATCCCTCGGTCACCGCGAGGAGTACGGCAATCTGTTCCGCGACCGGCAAAATTTCATGCTCGCCCTGTTTCAGAATTTCCCGGACGCGCCGGCCGCGCTCAATATTCCGGCGGGTTTCTTCATCAAGGCGTGTGCTGAAGCGCGCAAAGGATTCCAGCTCCTCGAATTGCGCATAGGCTAGTTTCATAGCCTGGACGACGGCGCGGTAGGCTGGACGCTGCGCCTTACCGCCGACGCGCGAGACAGAACGGCCAATGTCGATGGCGGGCAGAACGCCTTTCTGGAAGAGCGTCGGCGAAAGATAGATCTGGCCGTCCGTAATCGAAATCAGATTGGTCGGGATATAGGCGGAAATATTGCCCGCCTGTGTCTCGATGATCGGCAGCGCTGTCAATGAGCCGCCGCGCCGCAGATGGGTCGCGCGCTCAAGCAACCTTGCATGGATATAGAAAATGTCGCCGGGGTAGGCTTCCCGTCCGGGCGGACGGCGCAAAAGTAGGGAAAGTTCGCGATAAGCGCGCGCATGACGGGTCAGGTCGTCATAGACGATAAGTACATCGCGGCCCTCGCGCATAAAATACTCTGCCATCGCTGTTGCGGCATAGGGAGCAATATATTGCAAGCCCGGCGCGTCTTCGCCTGACGTGACGACAAAGATCGTATTTGAGACAACGCCTGCTTTCTTCAATGTCTGGATAACACGCACCGTGGCGGAAGCGCGTTGGCCGATCGCGCAATAAACACCGACCACGCCAGTATTTTTCTGATTGCACAGAGCGCTGACGGCAACAGCCGTTTTCCCTGTCTGGCGGTCCCCAAGGATCAGTTCACGCTGGCCTCGTCCGATAGGAACAGTGGCGTCGATGGCTTTGATCCCGGTTTGCAGCGGTTCGCTGACCGGCGCGCGCTCGATAATGTCAGGGGCACGCTGATCGATGATCCGGTCTTGGGCTTTTTTGATTGGCAGGCCCCCATCGCGCGGATTGCCGAGCGGGTCGACGACGCGGCCAAGCAGATCATTGCCGGTTATGGTCGTGATCGCGCGCCGCGTCCGCCGGGCGTTATCGCCTGGTTTCAAATGGCTGTCATCGCCAAGCAGAATAAGTCCCACCTGATGCCTGTTTAGACTAGTCGCAAGCCCCGTCAGACCATGAGGAAGACGGATCAGCTCGTTTGCGCCGACATCGGTTAGTCCATGAATATAGGCGACGCCCTGGCTTACAGAGGAGACCGTACCGATTTCTTCCGTCCGAAGCTGCGGCGGCTCATTTTCAAGCACGCGATCCAGAAGGCTGATGATCTCTTGGGGCAGCTCTTTGATCATGACGTCCTATGATTTGAAAGACTATTACTCTGCTGCGCGCTTTTCGATCGAAGGCGTCTCACCAATGCCCGCGAGTGCCTTTTCTTCCAGCCTATCGAGATAGCCGGCGAGGGTCCAGCCGACCGTTTGTCCGCTTGCCCTCAGCCGAATGCCGCAAATTAGATCATCCGCTAGCTGATAGTCAACTTTAGCCTCCGGCGAAATCAGCTTGTGAATAGCATTCGTAATACGCTGTTTCAGATCGCCGCTCAGCTCGAAGCTGGTCTGGATGCGAAGTGTCGTTTGTTCACCTGGCAGCTGCTTACGGAGCTTGTCTTTAACGGATAGATCGATTTCAGAGAGGCGTTCGATAAAGGCGCTAGCAATTGCCTCGTTCAGCGATTGACCCGCAAGCCCGCCCAGTGCCTCGCGCGCCATGTCGTAGAAATGCTGAACAGAGCGATGGCGCAAGTCGGAGACAAAAAGCCGGCGTTCATCCTCAAGTTGACGAAGCCAGGCATTCCGCCGTGCCTCGACCTCATCCCGCGCGCTTAACTCCAGCTCCCGGCGCAATTGCTCGGCTTCCGCTTTAGCCTGCGCAATCAACGCTTGCTGCTTGGCTTCAAGATCTTCGCGGATCTTCTTGAAACGCACCGCCTCGGCTTTAGCGGAGCGCTTGGTTTCGACGGCATCGTTCAAGCGGTCGCGGATCTTCTGTTCGCGCTTCGCCATGGCCTTGGTGATTGGGCCATAGAGAAAGCGCCTCAAAAGCCAGACCAGTATGAGGAAATTGACGATCTGAGCGGCGATGGTGATCCAGTCGATCTCCAAGGGCTAGCCTCCTGCGCGCGCCAAAACGGCGTCCCAGAACGGGTTCGCGAAAAGCAGGATCATGGTGACAACGAAGCAATAAATTGCAGTCGATTCGATCATAGCCAGGCTAACGAAAAGCGTACGGGTAATCGTGCCCGCCTCGTCGGGCTGCTGCGCAATAGCCTGCAAAGCCTGCGCTGCGGCTCGTGCCTCGCCAAGTGCCGGGCCGATTGAGCCGATGGCGATCGTAAGCCCTGCAACGACAATCGAAACCGCACCAATCAATCCAACATTATCCATTCGAGAAATCCCTCATTTTATAAGACTTGGTTTTCATTCGCTCCGAACTTTCTTAAACTTGAACGCTGTTTTCCTGTTGCTGCGGCTCGCGTGTCGCCGCTGCGATATAGACAGTTGCCAGAACGGCGAAAATGTAGGCCTGGATCAAACCGGTCAGAAGACCGAGCAATTGCATGACGATCGGGAATATGAAGGGGGCGATGCCGATCAAAATCCCTACAATGACCGTCCCGCTCATAATGTTGCCGTAGAGACGGATTGCCAGCGCAAGAGTGCGCGACAACTCGCCGATAATATTGAATGGCAGCATAAAAACAGTCGGCTGAAGATAACGCCGCAGATAACCGCTAAGCCCGCTATCGGCGATCCCATAGACCGGAACGGCGATGAAGACACAGAGCGCAAGCGCGGTCGCCGTCGATAATGACCCTGTTGGCGGCTGGTAGCCCGGAACCACGGATAGGATATTCGCCGTGGCGATAAAGAGAAAAAGCGTACCGACAAAAGGCAGATATTTGCCGGGATCGCGCTGCGCCACCTGGGCGATCTGATCGCGCAATCCTCCGACCACGACTTCGAGCATGACCTGCCAGCGGCTGGGGTTCATATCAGTCGAAAGACGGCGCGTAATCAGCCAGGAGGTTAGCGACAGGATTGCCATGACCAGCCATGTGAACGCAATCGTCGCATTGATGGCGATCGGTCCGAATTGTAGCAAAACCCATTGATCTGTCGTGATCTGCATCTCTGGCCGTCTATAGCTCTGCACACCGTTGGCTTGATACAGCCTTTCTGCTTGTACGTATGATCATAATCTGGCGTACGGCGAGAAAGCCTAAGAAAGCGATGATAATATGCCGGCCATCGGCGCCAGCACCGATCGCAAAGAACGTTGCCGCAACGATAAGCGTGAGGCGGATGGCAGCGCTTACCGCAAGGCGCAGAAACAGATTTATCTGCGGACCGAGCCCGCGTACCGTCAGCCAAAGCCCTGCGAAATAGAAAAGACCAAGCACAGCTCCCACCAGTATCGCAAGCGTCAATTCAATCATAAGATCTTGGCTCATGTCATCGCCCTGAACAGTTTAAAGAAACGTCGGCGGATTAATCGTCATGCCGCTTGCGCTCTTTTTCGACCCATAGCCAGGCATTGAAACACCCCAGGACGACGCCAGCTAAAAGCAGCGCCAGAGTCCAGGAAAATGTTGCCGGTGCAACGCGGTCGAGCCAGGCGCCAAGCGCTATCCCGATCAGCGTTGGTACCGCAATTGCCCAGCCCACAAGGCCAAACATACCGAGGCCGAACCAGACGCCGGGCTGACTCGATGCGCGCGCCTTCGCCTTGCGATCGGCCCTCGTCTTGATGGCTTCGACGGTATACCGCCGCTCATTCCGGCCCTGTTTATGCCCCGCCAATATGGCTTTAATTCCAGCTCGAAGAAGCGCCGGATAATGCCAGCTTCAAGCCGGGCGACCGCGGTTCTTGCGGTGAGATCATGTTCATCCGGCGTCATGAACGCTTTTTCGACCTCCTTGCGCAGTGCCGCAAGATTATTGCCAATCATACCCTTATAGGTAGAGATAAGGACGGTCTGCCCGCATTTAACCAGCGTGCCTTGATCGATGCCAGCCACCGTCTCGCAATCGTCCTTGTCTGTCACCAAAACGATGCCCGCAACGAGCGGCGCGACAAAATCGATATGGCGAGGCAGAAGCGCGAACGATCCGTCTACGCCTTCGGCGATAAGCTTGACCGCCTCACCCTCGAACAGGATTTCCTCAGGAAGCAGAATCTTGACGTCCATAACAGACGCTTCAACGGCTTTGCCGGAATCATCCAGCGCCAAAGAGGCTGGTGCCGCTAACTCATCCGTGGCCATGCCGCTGCTCCAAATTGCCGATCGCGCCGATCATGTAGAACTTTTGCTCGGCTACGGCATCGAATTCCCCGCTGAGAATGCGCTCACAACTGCCAATCGTTTCATCCAGCGTCACATATTGGCCTGCAATGCCGCTGAAGCGTTCCGTACTGAAAAACGGCTGGGTCAAAAAACGCTCAAGCCGCCGTGCTTGCGCAACGGTTTGACGATCGCGCTCCGAAAGCTCCTGAAGTCCGAGCATGGCAATGATGTCCTTCAGATCCTCATATTCCGCGAGGATCTGCTTGACGTCCCGCGCAACGCGGTAATGACGATCGCTGACATTGCCTGGTGTTAGAAGTTTCGATGCCGACTTTAATGGGTCGATCGCCGGGTAAAGCCCTTGAGCTGCGCGTTTGCGCGAGAGCACGATCGATGCGGAAAGATGACTGAAGGTGTGTGTTGCAGCGGGGTCGGTAAAATCGTCTGCAGGGACATAGACGGCCTGGATCGAAGTGATTGTGCCCGATGAGGTGCTGCAGATGCGTTCTTCGAGTTCGGCAAGTTCCGTACCAAGCGTCGGCTGATAACCGACACGTGACGGGACACGGCCCAGCAAGCCGGATACTTCCGATCCAGCCTGCACAAAGCGGAAAATATTATCGATCAGAACAAGGACATCCTGTTTCAACTCATCGCGGAAATATTCGGCAATGGACATGGCAGCGTGTCCGACACGAAACCGAACACCGGGCGCTTCATGCATCTGGCCGAACATCAAGACGGCGCGATCCAGGACGCCAGCATCATCCATTTCGCGGATTAGCTCCTCCGCCTCGCGGCAACGCTCGCCGATCCCGCAAAACAGGCTGATGCCTTCATAGCTGCGCACGACATTTTGAATCAGTTCGGTGATCACAACCGTTTTTCCGACACCGGCACCGCCAAAAAGTCCAACTTTGCCGCCCTTCTCGATAGGCGCTAACAAATCGATGGCCTTGATGCCGCTGGTAAAGATTTCGGCCTCGACACGTAAATTCGGCAAAGGCACCGGCGCACCGCGAATGGAGCGATATTCGACATCCCCGAGCGGGCCTTTGCCGTCTATCGGATTGCCGAACATGTCGAGTACGCGGCCCATAACGCCCTCACCTACAGGCACCTTGAGGGGAGCGCCCGTGCTTTCTACTTCAAGGCCAAGTCGCAGATTGTCTGACGGATTGAGGACGATGCCACGAACCGTCTTATCATCAAGCAACGCGGCAACTTCGATGATGATTGCCGGTTCCGATAGGCTGATGAGCGCAGTTTCCAGCGACGGAGTTGCAGCATAAAAGCTGACATCGACGATGCTGCCCTCAATTGCGATGATCTCACCGCGAAGCGCATTATGAGTCGAAAAACGGTCCTGGTCAGTATGCTCCATTCAAGGCGCCTTTGTGAAAAGACGGTCCGGTGCTCACGGAAACTGACGGATGGAGCAAGGACTGTCTGCAACGTCCTGCAAAGCCATGGCGAGGCGGCGAAGCCGGTGAAGCAGAAGATCACGTTGTTTTTCACCATTCACTGAAGACGTATTTAACAGACAGATTTTTGCAACACAGCCGTCATCATATTCAATCGTGAAATAGACATCCTCAGATTTCTGCTCTTCTTTGCGATGGTTTCGCCTCGACTCCAGAAGTATGCTTGTCATCATTGCTCCTGCTATTGTCTGCGCCCTTTCGTTGAGACGGCCTCCGCCCTTTTCTATGAATTCTTTACAATACCTTGCAGTCATAGATCGGCGCCGGCTGGGCTTGGAACCATGATTATAGGGCAGGGGAACAGCGCGCTTTCATGGTACGGCCGCCTTTTCGACATGAGCCAGCATCGCCTTCTGCCACGATTTGTCTTTGACAAAGCTCAAACCGCGAGCATTGGCATGGCCAAACACGGCCAGAAACTCGTACCGAATTCTTTTCGGATTAGGCGCTTAACGTTAGCCAATCTGGCGCAAAGATCAGCAAAAGCCCGATAGCCAGCATAGCAACGCCGCGTCGGTAAAACTTGACTGTACGGCATTTGGGCCGAAACTGCTTTATCTTATCTCTGATAAATATAGGACGGGCAGCAAGCGCTGGTTTCACGCCTGCTGCCCCATGAACGGTTGCAGTAACTTAATTGGCTGGTCGCTTATAGAGCTTTTCCGGATTCAAATCATAACTCCACGGAAGCCCGGCGTTCTTCCACCCATTGACAACACGCCATGGCCCTTTCGGATTTTTCTTGTCGGCCGAGCCTTCGAAACCATCCACAACAACATAGACGGATTCAAATCCACGCCCTTCCAGCGCCTTGGCTGACGGCGCACCTCTTGTTCCGCCCGAACGGCACATCAAGATAATCGGCGTCGATTTATCAAGGCCGCGTTCGGTTAATGCGCGGTCGATGCCTTCGGCAAAGTCCGGATTTGGCTCCATAGCAAATCTTGGTTTTTTCGGGTTCCATTTCGAGGGATTAACCAGCAGAAACGGGACGTTGACATCCACAACATCCGTAAAGCCGGTAAACATGATCTCGATGGGCTCGCGAACGTCGACGAAGAGGATTTCGCTGCCTCGCTCGGCTTTCATGTCGGCCGCTTCTTTTGCGGTCAGATAAAGATGCCAAGAGGTCTGTTTTTTCGGATCGGAGGGCTCCGGCGCGGCATGAACAATGGCGCTGAAAAACGTCAGCCCCAAGAGAAGTGCAGAGGCGATGAATGAATTAAAACGCATTTATAACCTCCTTAGAACGATAAGATCCGAGTATTGTCAGCTAACAGATGGCCTGCCATCACTGGGGGCTTTGCCGCAGCGATGCCGTCGATTAATGCTTCGCCGCCAACACCTTTGTTGGGTAGATAGAGCGCACAGACCTGTACAGCCGCGCCGGTCTCCATGATTTTCTTCATCAGACCTTGAGGGCTCATGCCCTTTGGCTTTTGTGGCGCCGTCGCGTTGGTCGGGGCATCCTTCAGCGCCAGATCACCGCCAGGGCCGCAGAGCAGAATATGGGCCTTCGATCCCTTCTGAATGGCCTGCATCGTCAGCACCATGCTCATGAGCTGCGTCTGAGGCTCGGGCGAGGTCACGACCGTCACGATGTTTGGGTTTTCGTCCGCCTTCGCCGAGATCGCTGTGAACAGGGCCATGGCCAGAGCGGCAGACAGGAAAGTTTTAAACATGAGATGTCCTCCATGTGATCGATGATGAAAACCAAATTAATCAGCGGGAGCTGATAGCTCCGCAGGCTGATGGCTGCCAAAATGCTTGGCATTAAGGGTAAAGACGAGCCAGATCGTTGCGACCTGCAGCATCAAAGCGACGCTCGTTAGAAGCCAATAAGCCAGGCCGAATTTGTCGATCAACCCGACAGCGACCAGCCCTTTGTTGACAAAAAACTGGGTAATAACCGCCAACGCCACACCTTGACAGACGAGCGCATAGGAGCCGGGCGAACGGTCCTCCCCGGTGACATAGGTCTGGAAATAGCGTTGTCGGCGCAGAATGACCCAGCCGAACAGGCCAAAGATCAGCTGAAGCGCGAGAAAATCGGTGAGTAGCGAGAAGGTTTCCGCTGCGCCGCCATGGCTGCCAAAATGCTCATGCATGCCATGGCTCTGGCGCATCAGTGCGATGCCGATGACCGTGAGAATGGGAACGGCAATCCAAAGGCTGGGTGCACTCTCCGCATTCGCGCCGTTTTCCATCATGGCACGGAACCCAAGAATGAGCTGGATGCTCCCGAGCATAATCGCCAGCACGATGAAGAACGATGAGGCCATGTAGGAGACACCGGCAACCCAGAGCGTTTTGCTCATCGCCGCAGGCGCAGCCAAGCCAACGCCGACCATCGAGAGGGCAAAAGCCGGTAAGAGCTGCGCAAAGCTATTGTTTTTTGCGCAGTCGAAGCCGCCTATCGTCAGAATACGAGCCCAGAAATCGCCAAGCAGCCTAAGCGCCCAGACCCCAATTGCGAGGAATGCAAGAAGGGCGAGCGGAAAAAGAAATTCTACAACAGACCACAGCGCTGGCACGAAGACCAATCCGATGATGAAGCCGACATTGACCATCATCGCAAGCGCCAGCGGCGCAGCTAAAAGCTGGGTTTCATTATTACTTTGGCGCAAGGCGGTATAGGCGTGCGTCCTTCGCCAGACCGCATATTCCTGCAGGTTCCAGATCAATAATCTGATTTTAAGAAAAGTGAAGACCCCAATCCCGAGCAAAGCGCCGATAATGGCAATCTGGTGGAGCGGATTTGAAGCGCTCAGCGCTGATGCAATATCCTCAAAGATTGGCACGGGGCGCCCCGGATGCGGGACCCAGAATAGAAGCCACATGAAAAAGGTGACGACCAGACCGCCTGAGCCGAGAGCAGCCAGAAAATAGAGCGGTGAATACCGGTCGCCTAAATTGCAGGGCATACGTATTATCATCGCTTGATCTCTCTAAAACGCCGCTTAGCTGGCACGCTAAATTTCACAGTGGCGACGATGATGATGGAAAAGGCCTTCGCCGCAAATCCCGATACTGCAGCAGCCCAAGCTTGCCTTGCGGCCTCGCATTCTGAAATTTCGGATAAAGCATAGGCTCAAATCGCAACCGCGTATGTGACTTTGTCACCTGCGATACCACAAGGCAGTAGGAAAACTTCAACAGGCTGATCTATTTCGGATTTAAGGCGCGGCTATCCCGCCGCCTTCGGCCGGATAACAAAGCAATTTCGTATCAGTTGAGACGAGCACATCCGTGCTGGGGATTTCTTATTCAACGTTACGGCGCGTTACGGAGACCTTGTCCGCCAGGCTGTCGCTCGGATAGAGAATAACCTCATCTTTTTCTGTCAAACCATCAATGACTTCGGCCCAATCGAAATTGCGCGCGCCAAGCCTGATGGGTGTTAACAGGGCCTTGCCATTACGGTTTACATAGACCGCCCAATCCTCACCCTGACGGAATAGCGCTGCCACCGGCACACGCACGACATTTTTGGCTTCATTGACGATAATGCTGACAATCACACGATAATCGTGGCCAAGCCTTGCCCATTCTTCTGGTGGCACAGTCAGATCAAGCCAGACCTTGACACGCTGCTCCTCGATCCCGAGCGCCGATACCTTCGTGAAGCCAGCGCTATCGATCCGTCGGACCTTGGCCTGGAGCGGCGGTCCGCCCCACGCACCGATTTGCGCTCTTGCGCCTGGTTCAACGCGGACCGCATCGCGCGACAG
This sequence comes from uncultured Hyphomicrobiaceae bacterium, assembly GCA_964564085.1. Classification (GTDB taxonomy): domain Bacteria; phylum Pseudomonadota; class Alphaproteobacteria; order Rhizobiales; family Rhodomicrobiaceae; genus JAHQVI01. The sequence goes on along the minus strand of CAZMAC010000013.1, from coordinate 1,867 downwards.
AAGCTCCGCGACGATTTCCAGATCGTGGGGATCACCGATCTCGATCAGCGGCGTACCAACCTGTACGACCGCCTCACTTTCATTCAGAATGTTGAGCACGACACCGTCGACCGGAGCGGGGATCTTGAGACAACACCGCCGTTGACGTCCTTGTTCAACGGTCGTCGGCTCGATCAGCGCGGCGCGGGCTGCCTCCAGCTCCTTCCGCCGCAAATCGACCTCTGCCTGTGCGCTCATGGCCGCTGCAATCCGCGCATTGGCTTCCATGCGGGTTTGATCGACGGTGCGTTCTGTGACAGTCGCGCCGACGCGCAGCCTTTCTATCCGGGCAAGCTGTTTGCGCCAGAACTTAGCTTCCGCTTCCGCTCGCTGTGCGTTCGCTCGGGCGAGCCGAAGCGCCGCTTCGGCAGCCTCGACATTCGCCTGGCTCATTCGTGCGGTACGGGTATCGAGAAAACCCGGCGCTGCGGGTAACAGCGATGCCACCACGGTTTCTGCCTGAATGACGGGATCGCCTATTTCGACGGGCGAACGCTGAACCGTCCCAGAGACCGGCGCTGAGACCCGGTAAACCTCGCGAACCTGCGAAACGCCCTCATCCTCGACGACAACCGTCACATCACCCCGCCCGATTTCCGCCAGATCGACATGAACCGGCTGTGGCCAAAAGCCGTAGATCAGCAGCGCCGCTGCGCCAAGCGCTACGACGCCCCAGACCAGACGCTTGCGTCCTCCCGTTGCCATGCTCACTCCCGCGTTTTCAAGACTGCGATGAGATTCATATGTTTGACGCGCCAGTAAATCAGCGCCCCAGAAGCGATGGTGACCACGATCGTGATGGCTGCCGCTGATGCATAGGTCGAGCGCTCGATCACTAAAGGCACGCGGTAAATCTCGGTTTCGAGCGATGCCGCGATTGTGGCCGAGAGCAAATATCCGCCGCCCCAGCCGAGCGGAATGGCAATCATCAGCAGAATGACGATCTGTCCGAACAGGATGGCCATAACCTCCTGGTGCGTAAAGCCCAGAATCCGCAGACTGGCAAGCTCCCGTCCGCGTTCTGAGAGCTGGATGCGTATGCTATTGTAGACCACACCGAACGCAATGGTCGTCGACAGAGCAATGTAAATCCAGATCATAATATGCATGCTCTGCTCTAGCGTTTCGCGAAAGGAGCGTAATGAATTACGCAAGAGCGCAACCGACCCGACAGCAGGTGTTTCTTTGATATGTGCGTAGAGGGCGGGCAGCGCCGCTTCGTCAATCTGGAGATTCGCCTCGGAAATGACCTGCCCATCACCCATCAGCGCATTCAGTTGATCGAGACGCATATAGGCGGACAGCCCGAGATAGCCTTGTGAAATCGCGGTGACAGGCAGCATAACCGTGCGCCGGCGTCCCGCATTGAATTCAACCTGCAGCCGCTCGCCGAGGCGGATTTGCAAAAGTTCGGCAAGTTTTTCCGACAGCACGACCCCTATATCTGGTATTCTCATTCGACGGAATGACCGGTCGATGATACGGGTTAACTCGCTTTTTTGCGGTAATCCGGTTATGCCAATCCGTTCTTTCCGGACGCCATTGCGGAGCGTGACCGGCACCGTCCGAAGTGGTTCGGCTTTCATAACGCCGGGAAGTTGAGCGACGTCGTAGATCGCGCGCGCCTCGCGGATGTCGTTGAAGCCTAAGGTGATGTCCTGGCGATTGATTTGCTGATAGGTCACGTCGATCGTGACCTCTGTCGAGTCGAGCGCGAACATGGAGGCCACCAGCAAAGCCACGGCACTGGCGATCCCTGCTGTCGTCAGCATGTTACGCACCGGGAAGCGCAAAATGTAGCGCGCGACCATCATAGACGACTGCGGAA
>CAZMAC010000012.1:0-16403 GCA_964564085.1 uncultured Hyphomicrobiaceae bacterium | reverse complement strand
TATCGGCTTGCAATACGGCATAGCTGGTGGCGTTACTGGCTTGTTCCGCCTGTGCCTCTGCAGACTCCAGCGCGGCCTGGGCGGCATCGACTTCAAGCCGGCGCTGATCGACAACGGCTTCCGGCGTATAACCTTTCGGGCGAAGCTTTTGAGCGCGGACAAGGGCGTCTTTCGCAACGGCAAGCCTTGTCTTGGCCGATCTGACTGCCGCGCGCGCACTATTTTCACTGAGTACAAGATCGGTCCCATCAAGTCTTGCGATGACCTGACCGGCTTTTACCCTGTCGCCAATATCAACGAAGCGTTGGACAATTTTGCCGGGAACACGAAAGCCAAGTGTACTTTCCGTCTTAGCCTTGATTTCACCGGAAAAGCTTTTCAAATTTTCACCGGATGTCTGATAGGCAACAACAGCTTTGACAGGCCGGATTGTCTGTTGGGTTTCGACGACCTCCTGGCAGGCAGCCAGAACGAGAACTGCGACCGCAATTCCAATGAGACGAAGAGATGATCTCTGACTATAGAATACTGAATATTTTCGTTTTTGTTCACTCATCGACGTAAAAATATTGCCTGACGCTCTAGGGACAAACATAGGATTGCTCCGTCTTAGCCGTTGGATTTTACAGCGCGCACAATGAAGCGGGCCATCTCTTCCGGTGTCACCCGGTCTTCGTCTTCCAGCTTTTGGGCAACGATTGCAGGATGGCACAAATGGGCGATCGCGTTGTGTGCGCATTTCGCCGCCCTGGCGGTATCCTGCTTGGGAAACTCGCCGTCAGCGACGCCCTGATCGATAATCTGTTGAATATAAAGGCAAACACGATCCAGATGCGCCTTAATCGCATGCCATTGCTCTTCCATGGCAACGACCACCATCTCGTGAACCTTGCGGTGGTCCAGCAGATTCTCAACGGTGTGGCGGTGAATTTCGACGATGAACCGTTCAAGACGACGGGATGCGCTCTCGCCCGAATGCGCGATTTCTAATAGATTGCGTTCGGCATCGCAGCACATTTTTGCGCAAATGGCTTCGATAATCGCGGATTTGGCCGCGAAGAAGCGATAGAGATTGGCCGGAGACATGCGGCAGGCCTCGGCGATGTCGGCCATTGTCGTCTTGGCATAGCCGTAGTGACGAAACAGCCGTTCAGCCTCGGTAAGGATCTTTGCCCTTGGATCGGCATGGGCTTGCTGAATGTTCATAATCGTCTCGCAGTCCGTCACTCAATGTGATGAGTGAATAAAATCAAAAATCTTCATTCGTCATATTAGTGGCGAGTTAAATAAAAAGCAAGCCCTGTAATGGCCATATGGAAACAGGACGCGATTCCCGAGTCACACCGACGCCCAAGGGTAACGAATTGCTGAATTAATAATAGGAAAGCTCGCGCACTTTCCCCCAGAAAACGCGGTAGGCGTAGATTGTGTAAGCGAGGATAAAGGGAAAGACGATCAGCACCCCGACCAGAATGAAGGTCAGCGATTCCGGTGCGCTTGCAGCCTCCCAGACGGTCAGCCGATCCATGATCAGATAAGGTTAGAAACTATAGGCAAGACCGACAAAGCCCAGGATGAAGATGCTCATTGCGCCGACAAAGGGCAACCACTCATAACGGTCGCCTGAAAGGGGCATCCTGCGCAGCAACAATTCAAGGCCGACGATCAGCGCGCCGGTTATAATCGGGATCGGGGCGAGATAAAGAATATACGGAAAGGTGAACCATTTCTCGAAGACACGTTCACTCACCAATGGCGTTGCGAGCGAAATGAGCCCCATGCCAAAGGCGGTCAGCCAGACACAAACTCTCGCCCAGTTGATAGCCTTTCTTTGCAGCGCGTCCTCGGTTTTCATGATCAGCCAGCAGGCGCCGATGAATGAGTAACCCGCAGCAAGGCAAACGCCGCAGAGAACGCCAAAGGCCGCATGGCCGAATGTCCACTCAAAACCGACAATATAAACGCCGAGCATAAAGCCCTGCGAAAGCGCTGTGAGAAGAGAGCCGGCAAAAAAGGCGATATCCCAGAGATATTTTTGCTCCACGCGCACCTTGGCGCGAAAGTCGAATGCGACGCCGCGCAGGATCAGACCGCCGAGCATGGCGGCGACCGGCAGATAAAGCGCCGTCAATATGATGCCGTGTGCGATGGGAAATGCGACCAGCAAAAGTCCGATCCCCATCACCAGCCAGGTTTCATTGGCGTCCCAGAACGGCCCGATCGAGGCGATCATCTTGTCCTGCTCATCAGGTCCGGCGCGGCTCATTAAGATGCCGACGCCGAGATCATATCCGTCGAGAATGACGTAAAGCAGGATCGAAAAGCCCATCAGACCGGCAAAGATTACCGGCAGGGCGTCAGCGCTGGTGATGTAGTCCCAGATCCCCATCAGCGGTCTTCCCTGAAACTGGCCATGCCCGGTTGAGGCGCAAAATACCCGCCAGGTCTTTCCTCATTGGGCCCTGGCCCACCGGCGCGCCTGGCTATTTGGAACACCACAAACATGAATGTGATGAGAAGAATAGCGTAGAGCACAAGATACATCGTCAGCGAAATACTGATCATCGGTGCGGTGACATTCGTTGCCGCAGCTTCGCTGGTTCTCAGAACGCCGGACACAAGCCAGGGTTGGCGTCCGATCTCCGTTGTGTACCAACCTGCGACCGTCGCGACCCAGCCGGAAAAGGTCATCGCCACCAGCCCGCGCGCCAGCCACGGTCCGGGAGAGGATTTCCGCCAAAGCTGCCAGGCGGCAAGCCAGGACGCGGCGAGCATCAGAAAACCGATCCCGACCATGATCCGGAAGGTAAAAAACACCGGGGCGACAGGAGGATGGTTGCCCTCAAATTCGTTCAGGCCTTTAACTTCGCCATCCGAACGATGGGTCAAAATCCAGCTTGCCATTTTCGGAATGGCAATTTCGTAATGATTGGTGCGCGCCTCCTCATCCGGAATGGCAAACAGCCGCAGAGCAGCGCCGCGCTCGGTCTCCCAGATGCCTTCCATGGCCGCGACCTTTTGCGGCTGATGCTCCAGCGTGTTCAGCCCGTGCATGTCGCCGGCAACAATCTGGATCGGGATCAGGATCGCCGCGCTGTAAACGCCGGTTTTGAGCGCTGCGATCACACCCGGCACGCGGTCACCAATTAGCCATCTGTAAGCGGAAATCCCGGCGATCAGGAACGCTGCCGTCAGGCCGGATGCGAGAAGCATATGTGCGAGGCGGTAAGGCATGGACGGGTTAAAAATCATCTCCATCCAGCTCGTGACATGCGCCTTGCCGTCGATCATCTCAAATCCGGTCGGCGTCTGCATCCAGCTGTTCAGCACCAGGATCCAGAATGCCGAGAGCGTTGTGCCAACCGCGACGAGAACCGTCGCCAGCGTGTGGATGGTGTTTGAGACGCGGTCCGTACCAAACAGCATGATCCCGAGAAAGGTGGCTTCCAGGAAAAAGGCCGTCAGCACTTCATAAGCCAGAAGCGGCCCAGCGATATTGCCGACCTTCTCCATAAAGCCGGGCCAGTTCGTACCGAACTGAAATGACATGACGACGCCGCTGACGACGCCGAGGGCGAAACAGAGCGCAAAAATTTTGACGAACAGACGGTAGGCATCCATCCATTTATCGTCACCCGTCGCATTGAAACGCAATTTGAAGAACAGGAGAAACCAGCAAAGGGCGATGGTGATGGTCGGAAAGAGAATGTGAAACGTAATGTTGGCACCGAATTGAATCCGGGCAAGCATAAGTGCGTCGATCACTGTTCTCCTCCGTTCGGCCCTGATTTCCGCCAGACCAACGGGCCTGTTCAGACGTGCCTGCTATTTGGCATTACGGGCGCATCTATTTCTCCGGTTGGGACGCCAGCGCGGAGACGCGGATAGAAGACTGTCCGCAAGCGTTATCCTTGAAGATATATGGCGTTATATCAATGCCACAAGCGATCGCGGATGGGCGTATGGTCGCGATTATAAGTGCAGTCGGCACTAACTCTCCGTTCTTTGCGATCCCGCATCGACAACCACCAATGCCGTCATATTGACGACGCGCCGCACGCTTGCCGTAGGATCGATGATGTGCTCCGGTGGCGCGGTCCCCTGCAGGATCGGCCCTACGGTGATACCACTGCCGACAGCGACTTTGAGCAAATTATAGGAAATATTTGCCGCATCGATATTCGGCATCATCAGGATATTCGGCTGCCCCGTCAGACCGGCACCGGAAAGTGCTCTGCCGAGGATCGGCTCGGAGAGTGCGGCATCGCCCTGCATTTCGCCTTCAACTTCAAGATCGGGCGCGCTGTCCTCCAGGATCTTAAACGTATCGCGCATGAGCTCGGCCTGCGGGCAATCGGATGAGCCGAAGCTGGAATGCGAGACCAGAGCGATACGAGGGGTGATCCCGAACCGGCGCAACTCCTCGGCGGCGAGGACCGTGATCTCAGCAAGTTGCTCTGCTGTCAGATTAAAATTGACCTGCGTATCGCAGATGAAAATTTGCCGGTCGGGCAGCATGAGCATATTCATGGCCGCCAGCGTTTTGACGCCTTGCCTCAGGCCGATGACATTGCGGACATAATGCAGATGTTCTTCGTAAACACCGGTCAGTCCGCAAAGCAGGGCATCGACATCGCCGCGTTTCAGAAGTACCGCACCGATCGCTGTGGAACGGGTGCGCATCTCTTCCTTGGCAATGGCGAGCGTGACGCCCTTGCGTTTGGTCAGCTCATAATATTCGGCGACGACATCGCGATAGCGCGCATCGCTCAAAATATTCACGGCCTCACAATTCTCACCGAGCTTAAGGCGCAGACCATGCGTCTCGATCCGTTGTTTCATGACCTCTTCGCGCCCGATCAGCACGGGATGCCCAAGCCCTTCATCGACCACAAACTGGGCCGCCCGCAAGACGCGCTCATCCTCGCCTTCCGCATAAGCGATACGCTTGGGCGCAGCCTTTGCGGCATCGAAAACCGGCTTCATGCTTGCGCCCGACCGGTAGACGAAACGCGCCATCCGCTCGCGATAGGCTTCCATATCGGTCATCGGCCGGGCGGCAACGCCGCTTGCCATCGCGGCCCTGGCAACGGCGGGCGCAATTTTCTCAATTAGGCGCGGATCGAATGGCTTTGGAATGAGATAGTCGGGGCCGAAATTCGTCGGATGTGTTGCATAGGCGGACGCAACGATGTCGGAGACTTCCGCATGCGCCAGATCGGCGATGGCATAAACGGCGGCTTTTTTCATTTCCTCATTGATGGCCGTTGCGCCGACATCGAGCGCACCGCGGAAGATGTAAGGGAAGCACAGGACATTATTGACCTGGTTCGGATAATCGGAGCGCCCCGTGCAGATCAATGCATCCGGTCTTGCTTCCTGGGCAAGCTCGGGACTGATTTCAGGCGTTGGATTGGCGAGCGCCATGATGATCGGCGTCGGCGCCATCTCGCGCACCATCTCGGGTTTGAGAATATTGCCGGCGGACAGGCCGAGAAAAATATCCGTGCCGGGAAGGATTTCGGCGAGCGCGCGCGCGCTGGTGTCCTGCGCGAACCGGTCCTTCTCCGGGTCCATATTGAGCGTGCGGCCCTTAAAAACGACGCCGTCAATATCGGAGACGAAAATATTCTCGCGCTTGACGCCCATCGTGACGAGCATTTCCAGGCAGGACAGCGCCGCCGCCCCCGCGCCTGAACCGGCAAGCTTGACCTTTCCAATGTCTTTGCCGGCAAGCTTGAGCCCGTTCAACACAGCCGCCGCGACAATGATTGCCGTGCCATGCTGGTCGTCGTGAAATACCGGGATACTCATGCGCTCCCGAAGTGCGCGCTCAACAATGAAGCATTCCGGCGCTTTGATATCCTCCAGATTGATGCCGCCGAAGGTCGGCTCCAGTGCAGCGACGATATCGATAAATTTCTGGGGATCGTTTTCGGCGACCTCAATGTCGAAAACATCGATGCCGGCGAATTTTTTGAAGAGGCACCCCTTGCCCTCCATGACGGGCTTTGACGCCAGCGGACCAATATTGCCAAGGCCGAGGACAGCCGTACCGTTTGTGATGACGGCCACAAGATTGCTGCGCGATGTTAAATCCGCCGCCTGCTGCGGGTCTTCCGCGATCGCTGTGCAGGCATAAGCCACGCCGGGCGAGTAGGCCAGAGAAAGATCGAGCTGGTTTATGAGCCCCTTTGTCGGCGTGACCGAGATTTTCCCCGGTTTTGGCAGGCGGTGATAGTCGAGCGCGGCGTCGCGTTATGCTTTTTCGTCCATAAGAGGGCCTTGCTGCTCAAAGATTTGGCTTTATGCACTTCAAGAAGCATAGTCCTTAAGACGAGGTTAAGTAAGTCTGCTCACCGCAGTTTTATTGGATATTGATGATTGCTTGAAAAGCCGCGATTGGCCAGCCGCGCGGACACCGCCGGGACAATCCTGACAAAGTCAGACGGGTTTGGCGCTTAAAGTTAGAATTTCGCGCCGTAATCAGCCATCGCCACGGCAAGACAATCGACGGCTTTGGCTCCCGCCTGTTTCAAAACCTGCGCGCAACCCTCCAGAGTCGCGCCGGTTGTGATGACATCGTCAATCAGCAGGACACGTTTCCCTGAGATCGTCTTCTGCGCCCCCCGCTTAATTCCAAAAGCGCGCTCAACATTTGCCCGCCGTTCTTGCGAATTCAAGCCAACCTGGCTCGGCGTCTGTTTGACCCGTCGTAATGTGGACAGATCAAGCGGAAGGTTCGTCAATTCCGCCATTCTATGGGCAAGGATCGCGGCTTGATTATAGCGCCGCGTCCAGAGTTTTCTCGGATGGAGCGGCACAGGCATAAGGATGTCCGCGTCTCGGATCAATTCGGCGCCGGCCGAGCACATCAGACGCGCCAGCATCTCCGAAGCCTCATGACGGTCGCTATATTTGAAACCGTGAATGAGGTTGCGCATAACGCCATCGAAACGCGCAACGGCGCGGGCGCGATCGTAAAGCGGCGGGTCGCGCAGAGCCGCGCTGGAGAGGACCTTTTCCTCATCCGCATAGGGCACGGCGACGCCGAGCCGGTCGCAGACGGGTGGCGTGATGAAATCGATGCCGCGCCAGCAGGGCGCACAGAGCACGCCATAATCAGCAACGGGGGCATGACAGTGAAGACAGATCGGCGGTAAGACCAGATTTGCCGCATAACGCAGATTTGCGAGGGCCCATCGGCGCAGGTCGTAAGCAACACGCCCAAGCCCCGATGGGCCATTCGCCTCCCCGGCATTATTCACAAAGCTTTACCCCAACTCTCTTTCCCTTCAGCTTAGCGGCGCTTACATTTGAAGCAAGACCGTAACAAACCGGGTATTGCAGACCTTGAGCGCACCTAACCTTTTTGACCGAAAGCTGCTTCTTCAGCGCCGCACCCGCGCCGCAAAGCAAGGGGAGATACCGGATTTCCTGATTGGCCGCGCTGCTGAGGAAATGGCGGAACGCCTGCAAGGCGTGCAGCGCCAGTTTTCACGAGTGCTTGTCCTTGGCGGTTATGACGGGTTGCTCACCCGCATGTTGGCCCCGTCCTACGCGGCGAACGACCTGCTCGTAACGGTGGAAGCGAGCGCCGCTTTGCTGTCGCACTGCCCGGAGCCGAAAGTCCAGGCCGATGAAGAGTTCCTTCCCTTTCGCGACGCCGCATTCGAGCTGATCGCCTCGGCTTTGTCCTTGCAGCTTGCAAATGACCTGCCGGGTGCACTCATCCAGATCCGCCGCGCGCTGGCGCCTGACGGCTTATTTCTCGGGTCAACGCTTGGCGGGCGTACACTTTACGAGCTTCGCGAAGCCTTTATGCAGGCCGAGATCGATCTTGAGGGCGGAATAAGCCCGCGTGTTGCTCCCATGGCCGATATTCGTGACTTCGGCGGGCTGCTACAGCGCGCGGGGTTCGCCTTGCCCGTCGCCGATAGCGATCTTGTGACGGTGACTTATTCTTCGCCGCTCGCCCTGATGGCCGATTTGCGAGCGATGGGCGCTGCAAATATGCTGACCGAGCGCAAAAGAACGTTTTTGCGGCGCGAAACCTTACGACGGGCCGTGGAACTCTATATGGAGCGGTTTGCGAATGAGGCTGGCCGGATCAAGGCTACATTTGAAATCGTTCATCTGGCGGGGTGGGCGCCGCATGAAAGCCAGCAACAGCCTTTGAAACCCGGTTCCGCTGCAATGCGGCTGGCCGATGCGCTTGGCGTCGAAGAACATGAGATCAAGAGCCGCTCAGGCTGAGATGTTTACATTGGACGCCACACAGGACTGATCGCGCTTTAAAGCGCCGGTTGTAAGGGCGTCGTCCTATCGTCAAATTTTGCATTCACTTTACCTAAGCAAATGCCCGTGCAATGAATGCCTACGGCGCTGCGCAAGATTTTATAGCCGTATTTGATAACAGGGCAGTTTTTATCATGAATTCCGGCGGTTCAAATGAGCGGCCCTTTTTTCGCCGCGGTATACGCCACTCGCTTATTGACTCGCTCAACGAACAGGCAGAGCGGCAAAGACAGGAGCCAGAGCCTGCTTACCGCGTGCCTCGTCTGAACATAAATCAGTATCACCGGGACCAATATGACCGGGAAAGAGGCGGCGCGGCTGATCCTGAGCCTTTGCCGAGCTTCATCCTCAAAGAGCAAGCCGCGCAGAAAAAAGCGCGCGCCTGGCAAGAGCATCCCGTGTACAAAGCATTCAAATCCTTGAAAGCGCTGTCCGGTCGGCTTGCACGTCCTTTTGCGAGGAAAGCGCTTCCGCCGCCTCAGACGGCCAAGACACAGCCCGCCATGTATCAGCAGGCAATGCCCCATTCGCCCATGCACCAGCCGGCGGCGAGGAGAAAACCGAAAAAGCGGCGGTCCTGGCCAAGCCGGATCGCGCGCTCCCTAGTTTATTGGGGATTCGTGGCAGCGGTTTGGGGCGCCATCGCGCTCGTGGGCGCCGTTACGATCTATTCGGTAACGGCGGAAGATCCCCTGAAAGCCGGTCTCAGCAAACAACCCGCAAAAGTCACTCTTCTTGCCGAGAACGGCAAAGTTATCGCCGAAAAAGGCCTCAGACGCAGCCACATCAAGCTGAAGGACATGCCACCACATCTCATTCAGGCAGTCCTGACAACGGAAGATCGACGCTTCTTTTATCATTACGGCTTCGATCCGATGGGCATCGCGCGCGCCTTCATCGCCAATTACAAAGCCGGCCGCGTCGTACAGGGCGGCAGTACGATCACCCAGCAATTGGTGAAAGTGCTGTTTCTGAAGCCCGACCGGACTTACTGGCGCAAAATGGAAGAAGTACTGCTGTCCCTGTCGCTCGAATATCGTTTTGAAAAAGATCTGATATTGGAGCTTTATCTGAACCGTATTTATTTCGGTGCAGGCAATTACGGTATCGAAGCGGCAGCTCAGCACTATTTCGGCAAGTCGGTCAGCGATATCGGTCTTTATGAATCGGCCATCCTTGCCGGACTGATCCGCTCGCCGACTTATTATGCGCCCACCACAAATCTTGAGCGCTCGCTAGAACGCGGAAAGGTCGTGCTGACAACGATGCGCGAGGCGGGCGATATTTCACCGACGCAATTCCAGACGGCGCTCGACAATCCGCCATCCCTGCGAAATTATCTTCCCTCACAAAGCTACGGCTACGCCATCGACTGGGTCTTGCAGCAATTGCCCGAACTCGGTCTCGATCTGAAAGCCGACATGGCCGTTGAGACGACGATCGACTACGAGATGCAGGCTGTCGCTCAACGGATCGTCAAGGATAAGATGGACAGCCAGGGCGCGAATTATAATGCCGGTGAGGCGGCGGCCGTCATTATCGACCGCGACGGAGCCGTCAAGGCGCTTGTCGGCGGGCGCGACTACACCAAGAACCAGTTTAACCGGGCCGTGCAAGGGAAAAGACAGCCCGGCTCGACCTTCAAGCCGTTTGTTTTCCTCACCGCCCTGGAAAAAGGCCTGAGCCCGAACTCCGTCGTTCATGACGGACCGCTTCGGGTCGGGAACTGGTCACCGAAAAATTATAATGACCGTTATTTTGGCGATGTCACTTTGCGCGACGCGCTGGCGAAAAGTATGAACACGGTCTCGGTCCGGCTCACCGAATGGGCAGGCCGCGACGATGTCGTCAAGACGGCGCATCGCCTTGGGATCGCATCGAAGCTGGACGCCAACGCCTCCATCGCCCTTGGGACATCGGAAGTGTCGCTCTTGGAGCTGACCTCGGCCTATGTTCCGCTCGCCAATGGCGGCTTCAGCGCGATGCCGCATATCATCAAGACCGTTCGGGATGTCGATGGGCATATCGTCTATGATGTCGGGCGGACCAACTGGGGCCGCATCATCCGCCCAGAAGATGTCGCGGCTATGAATGACATGCTGACCGCGACCATTCGCTTCGGCACCGCGAACAAGGCCTCGATCGACCCGCATCCCGCCGCCGGGAAAACCGGCACGGGACAGGGTTACCGGGACGCCTGGTTTGTCGGTTATACCGCACATTATGCCACAGGCGTTTGGCTCGGAAATGACGATTTCTCCCCGATGAAGCGTGTCACCGGCGGGTCGCTGCCAACGCAGATCTGGCGCGATCTTATGGTCTATGCTCACCTCAATAAAGAGCCGGCTTACCTGCCGGGCGGCAATCATGTCGTGGCCCAACAGCGCCGGGAGCACCAGCAGCGCCAACCCAGGAGCGAGTCGGTCTGGGACACGCTATTTGGCGAAACAGGCTCGGTTCGAAGTGGTCCAGACACGACACTCGGTACGCCGGTCGTCACCTCGCGCAGCGAGCGCCGCCGTGAAAGAAGGCAGGAAAAATCCTGGTTTGAGGACTTTTTCTCCCAATAGCGGTGTCCCTTTAGAGTAGGTTCGGACGGGAAACTGGCATCGGATTCTGCCTTATCCCCATTCCGCAAGGTTAGCGTTTCAGCCGGGCGGTGGCCTGCTCCAGCCATGTGAGCGCATCGCCTTCCAAAGCCAAATGCATTTTGGCATAGACATCCGCGTGATATTGATCGATCCAGTCCGCCTCGTCCGGCCATAACAAGGACGGCTCGATCAACCTGCGGTCATAGGGAACGAAGGTCAGCGTCTCAAAACGCATCATCGGCCGGTCGCCGCCTGCAATCTCTTCCGGCTCGGTCACGAGGATCAGATTTTCAATGCGGATGCCGTACCGATCGGTAAGATAGAGCCCCGGTTCATTCGAAATAATCATCCCCGGCTCAAGCTCGGCATGCCCCCGCCGCGACAGGCTTTGCGGGCCTTCATGCACCGATAAAAAGCTCCCGACCCCATGCCCCGTGCCGTGATCATAATCGAGACCGGCGTCCCAAAGCGCACGCCTGGCATAAGCATCGAGGTGAATGCCCCGCGTGCCCTTTGGAAATTTTGCCGTGGCGACGGCGATGTGTCCCTTAAGGACCAAAGTGTAATGACGGCGCATTTCGGCGTCCGGTTCACCAACAGCAAGCGTGCGCGTGATGTCCGTGGTGCCGTCCTGATATTGTCCGCCCGAGTCGATCAGGAACAGACTTCCCGGCTCGATCGCGCGGTTTGTCGCCCATGACGGCCGGTAATGAACGATCGCGCCATTCGGGCCTGACCCGGCGATCGTGTCGAAGCTGATATCGCGTAATCTGTTGGTCGCTCGGCGGAATTCTTCCAGCTTTTGAGCCGCTGTAATCTCGTTCAGCTCACCCGCCGGCGCAACGGCGTCGAACCAGGAAAGGAAACGGCAAACCGCCGCCCCGTCCCGCAAATGCGCCGCGCGGCTCCCCGCGATTTCGGCGCTGTTCTTGCGCGCTTTGGGGAGGGTGCAAGGATCGCGGCCTTCTTCGATCGTAGCGCCGGATTGGCTCAGCTGGTTACAGTACCATTGCGGCGTGCTTGCCGGGTCGAGCAGAACACGCGCTTTTTGCTGACCGACCGCTTGAAGATTGCCCGCGAGTTGATCCGGCTCTGCGATCTCCGCGAATTCCGATAGCGCCTGCCGCACATCGGAGCTGAGCTTGCGGCCGTCTATGAAAAGCTGTGCCTTCCCCTTTGCAGGAACGATCGCGTAGCTTTCGACAAACGGCGTATGAGGCAGATCCTGGCCGCGAATGTTGAACAGCCAGGCAATGGAATCGAGCGATGTCACGACGACGGCATCGCAATGATCCCGAAGGAGCTGTTTCTGGATCTCCGAGACCTTCTCCTGCGCTTCGACGCCGGCGAAATCGAGCGGGTGCAATTCAACCGGCTTCGGATCGCTGATCTGGCGATCCGTCCACAGAGCGGCCAGCGGGTTACGGTCAACGGGGACAAGTTCGGCTTCGGCTTTCTGAACGCTTTTCGTCAAGCTCTTGACTTGAGCCATCGTATGCAGATGCGGGTCATATCCAAGCCGGTCCTGCGGCTTCAGATTGGCTTCAAGCCATACCGAAAAGCTATAGTCGGCCGTATGGACAATTTCGTAAGCGCTGCAATCGACTTGTTTGGACGCTTGCAAGGTGTAGCGCCCGTCGACAATGAGCGCCGCCTTATCCATCAATATGACAGCCACGCCCCAGGAGCCCGAAAAGCCGGTCAGCCATAAAAGCTGTTCGGCTTCCGGTGCGACAAACTCATTCTGAAACTTATCCGACCTCGGAAGCAGAAAGCCGGTCAGCCCTGCCTTTTGCAATTCATCGCGAAGGCGATGCAGGCGCGGCGCGCTGTGCTGGGGCCCGCCGATATCATAAAAATTTTGAAACATATTGTCTTCTACGCATGGAACAAGGGGCGATCAAGACTACACCTTGTCCCGGCAACTCTGACCCGACCGCTTTTGCCATGCGCTGAATGCATTGCTGAGATGCGGTTAGGCCGCCTACTCATTTTTGACGTTCGATATAATATCAGTTGTGAGATGAGAGCATAAAATTTTCCTCATAAGAGGGACAAAACAAATCGGAGAAGATCATGGCAACGACTTATGACAGATCATTGACATTTGATGAAGGTCAAAGATCAAAATCAGGCACATTTAACAATCTGTTTCATCGTTTTATCGAATCGAGACAAAAAGAGGCAAATCGTCAGATTTTAATCTACCTTCAAAGTCTGGACGCTGAGTCACTTAGCCAATTTGGCTACACCGATGCCCAGATCGAACAGATTTTGGGTAAAAAAGCGAAGGTAAGTTAAGCGTTAACTGCATAACAACAGCAGCCATCGTTGGAAACAGGCCGTCTGAGCTGAATTCAGGCGGCCTTTTTGAGTAGTGGCGCCCGGAAACGCGGTTAACTCCCTCATCCTTCTTTAAAGACGGAGATGCAGGCTCGTCCAGCCATCAAGAGACAGCTTGGCGGCCAAGGAAAATTCATGGGCGAGATAGACCACACTCACCTCCCTTGCCTGACAATCGAGCAAACCGGAAAGGATGAGGTCGCTGCCTTGGGCCATGACCTTGCGGATGCCAGGGGCGAGCTTCACCAACGGATCTGCAAGAATATTGGCGATCACCAGATCAAACGGCGCTTGCGTGGTCATTCGCGGGTCTTTCAGCCCAGCCGCGCAGATTGCCCTTACGCGCCCTGTGACGCCGTTCCGGCCAATATTCTCCACCGCAACGCGAACCGCAACCGCGTCCAGATCGGTTGCAAGCACGTGCTGGCTCAGGCTTTTTGCGGCCGCGATCGCCAGGATGCCAGACCCGGTGCCGAGATCGAGAACACGGCACATACGGCTTTTCTTAGCGATCCTATCGAGCAGGATGAGACATCCGTGTGTCGTACCGTGATGGGCTGTGCCAAAGGCCTGTCCCGCGTCGATTTCGATCGTGAAAGGCTTGGCCGCCGCTTTGATGCGATCATGACTTCCGTGAATGAAAAACCGTCCGGCCTGGATCGGATGGAGGCTGCGCTGGCTTTTCTCAACCCAATTTTCGTCCGGCAGCGGCTCAAGCTTCAGTCCCTGGAGAATTTCCGCAAAGGGCAGACCATCGAGAACCGAGCTGAGAACGGCTTTATCGGGCCAGTCATCGAAGTAAATCTCCATGACCCAGCCCATTTTCGTTTCTCGCGTGCTGATTGCCGGGGGCGGATCGAGAGTTTCGCTGAGTATCTCGGCTAAAGCCTCCACATTGGCCTGGGAGGCGTGGATTTCGCCCTTGTAACCGACCATACCTATCAGGCTTCGCTCAAACCGCACCAGATATCGTGAAGATGCCGGTTGGCTTCTTCCGGCGGCATGGCGCGCAGGTCGCCCGAGGTCGATTGCGTCACCAGCCCTGACGCGACCAGTCTCGTAAGCGCGTCCATCGTGTCGAAATTGATGGAGACACCATATTTGGTCCGGAGAAAGTCGTTGATCCGCTGAGAGAGTTTGTCCAGCTGTGTCATATGGACGGGCGTTCTCAACAAATGAACATAAAGCAGCGCCTCTTCCTTGACATCTTCCTCCTCGGCTTCGTCAACCATTAGAGCGAGCGCGGCCTGATTATTCGCCAGATTTTGAAAGTAAAGGCTCTGTGCGAGCTGCATTCTATATTTATCGCGCGTGATGAAAATATTGCGGATTTGGGCGTACATGACGCCGCCGACACCGGTCAGCAAGGCGCCGGCTAGCATGATCGGCGAGAGCGCCACGGCGACGAGAAGCTTCGAAGCCGTCCCGATCGCCCAGGTCAGCAAGCCTGCCACCGCACTTCCCCCAAGCCGGAGCTTATCCAGGAATTTCATCTTCACGCGGATATTGGGAAATAGCATCTCCACATCGTAGCGCGGGATATCCTTGAAAACCTTGATGTAGATATGGTTCGTCGAGACGCTTGGCGGCAGCATCTTGCGCATCTTACGCAGTTTTTTTTCAGCTTTTTCCTGATCCAATGAATGATCACGCATAAGTTCTTCTATGCGCATATCTTCAGGCTTCAATTTAATAGCAAGAAACAACCGTTCAAAAGTAAGAATTTTGTAAGAAACTTTTTTCAAGAACAGAGTTTTGATCTCGCGCCGCGTCTTTTGCGCTGTCGACTCGCCCCGATAGAACATGAGCTTCACTTCATATTCCTTAAAATCGACATCGACATGGACGCCGTCGGGCGAGGCTCTTGTGAGAATGTCTTCCAGCTCTTCCGTTACAAGCTCCCGGTAATTTGCGCTCGTGACCAGATCTTTCAGTTTGGAATTGAAAAGCCGGCGTTTTTCGAGGCGCTCGATATCCGAAGCTTCCCCGATATTGACCGTTTCGTCGTCAGGATTGAACGGGTCGTAAATATCGCTGAGCAGGTTCAAAAGCACGCTTGATCTATGCTGGCGGATTAATCCGATCTTATTGAGCACCTGAGTGGCTTGCATTTGCTGGCTCTGGCTCGGCCATAGCTCATGGCTCAGCAAAGCTTTGAAGATATCGGAGCGCGCTATCGGAATAAATGCCCGATCTCTCGGAGCTGGCTTCCCCGCGGACAGAGGGCTGGCCTCATCCAACGGGTCGTCCCAGCTTGGCTTGAAAACAGCTTTATTCATTGTTTGAGGTGTCGCCGGCTCGTTGTTAACGCACATTATATGGCGGTCATAATATTACGAAACTCCACATGCGGGAAGTCACGCTGATTTAAGGCCGCGCGACGAAGGAAGCGACCACCTTTTTGCGGCCGGCCTTGTCGAAATCCACGGTTAGCTTATTGCCGTCAATTTCGGCAATATGACCGTAGCCGAACTTATCATGAAAAATGCGCTCACCGGTCTCATATTCGCATTCCTGGGAGCTGCTGGATGCAACGAGTTCGCCTTCGATGACTGGCGGGCCCTGACGCGCCTGCCGCGGCGAATTCTCATGCGTCTGGTAGTAACTCTGCGCACGCCGCCATCCCGGGCTCGTATAGCCGGCATCCATACGTCCGGACCAGACATCGGAAAAGCCTGCCCCATGGCTGTAAGAGCTCATTGCGCTGGAATCCTGTATGGCATCGACATGGGACTCCGGAAGTTCATCGACGAAGCGGGATGGGACGGCCGTTTGCCATAGACCGTGAACGCGGCGATTTTGTGCAAAAGAAATATGGGCGCGTTTTTTGGCGCGCGTGATACCGACATAAGCGAGGCGACGTTCTTCCTCTAAGCCGGCCTGCCCGTTCTCATCCAGCGAGCGCTGATGCGGAAACAGGCCTTCTTCCCAGCCGGGCAGGAAGACCGTGTCGAACTCCAGCCCCTTGGCGGCATGCAGCGTCATAATGCTGACCCGGTCGCCGTCGGTCGCCTGATCGGCATCCATGACCAGCGAGACATGCTCTAAAAACGCACCGAGCGTGTCGAACTCCTCCATAAAACGGATCAACTCTTTCAGGTTCTCCAGCCGCGTCGGCGCTTGCGGCGACTTATCGTTCTGCCACATCGCCGTATAGCCGGACTCATCGAG
>CAZMAC010000011.1:0-16849 GCA_964564085.1 uncultured Hyphomicrobiaceae bacterium | reverse complement strand
ACTACAGCGTGTCTCCCAATAGTGGGCACCGGTTTTGGGACAAAAGACACGCTAACACAAACAACTAAAGCGTTCCGGTGAATACCATTCGCCGCGGCATGCTTTAGCCATTATCCGGCTTTAGCAACCACCTGCGAGCACCCGTCTTGCTTTAGCGACAAGCGATGGATCGATCTGTTTGTGGCTCGTAAAAACAAGAAGTTGCGACTCATCGCTTAAAAGAAAATCCAATATGCCTGCAAGAAAATCCGGCGATCCTGCCTCGGCTCGAATAGCGCCTGGACTGTAGCCTGTCACGGCCAGAAACTGCGCAAGACGGCTTTGATCGCTTGCAATAAAGCCGAGCGCTGCAATGGCGACGCTTTCCGCCTCGTCTTGGCTCAGTCTTGAAGAGTTTGATTTCAAGCGCATTATCCGCTGCAAATTCGTGAAAATTATCGTTTCGATGATCCGTTTTGCCGGAGCTTAGGAATTTGTTACCGGATTGTCCTGTAGGAAATAAAGAGAATCCGGCATAAATTACCAGTAATGGGGAGTTCATGACGTATTCCGAAGGCGCGTGTGATATTCCCTCACTGTCGAAGCGGGCCGTAAATGGCGCTATGTCAAAAACTGTTCTGATTGTTGAAGACAACGAACTCAATATGAAGCTGTTCCGAGATTTGCTCGAAGCGCATGGCTATGCCACGCTTCAGACCCGGAACGGCATTGAGGCGCTATCTCTGGCGCGGGAGCATCAGCCCGATCTAATCCTCATGGATATTCAGCTTCCTGAGGTTTCAGGGCTGGATGTGACAAAGTGGCTGAAAGATGATGACGCCCTGTGTCATATTCCGGTGATCGCAGTCACTGCTTTTGCCATGAAAGGCGATGAAGAGCGAATCAGGGAGGGAGGCTGTGAGGCTTACATCTCTAAGCCGATTACGGTCACCATGTTTCTAGATACGATCCGTCAATTCATCGGCGAAAAATGAATTTCTAAATCTTTCTTGGGGATAACTTTTTTAGCTAATGTGCGGCGGAATGACGCATACTTGAAGATTTTTCATCTTCCGAGAATTTACCTTACCGGCAATTCCTATTTGAGATTTTTCGCTGGAAACTGCTTAATATCCTCAATGACAGGTTAAAACTCTTATAGAGCGCAAAATTACATTTCACATGTTGCGATATTTGAGTTGATGCTTGGGGAACAATATCGGGCTTCATCGGGGAGTTAACTTGCAATTTGCCCGTTTTTTCCCTTAAAGATTGAAAAGAATGTTTTCCCTGCGGTTTGTTCAGGTCCGCCGCATCTCCTGGGACCGTAGGGTTAGGCCGATGAAGATGGATTGAGTGGCCTCCTCGTTACGGCCATCCGATTCGGCCAACAAGTCACTGGCCAATGCCCTCTTTGGTCATGACTTGCAGACCAGCTCCGCGCCCATATCGGATATACCCCGCTGCCGATCGGCACGGGGCTGGTCCTATTCAGAGCTAATCCCCAACAAATATGAGTTTTGGAAGACGCAGGTGTTACTTGATCTTCGCTTCTTTAAACTCGACGTGCTTACGCAGAACAGGGTCGTATTTTTTAAAAGAAAGCTTTTCCGTCGTATTGCGCGGATTTTTTTTCGTGACGTAATAAAAGCCTGTCCCGCCAGAACTGACGAGTTTGATTTTTTGGGTAACAGGTTTAGCCATGGCGGCATTATCCTAAACATCGTAATCTTTGAATTTCGTCACGCACATTACTGGTCACGCGGAGCCTGTCAAGTAGGCAAGGCGTTAGAGCAGCTTGCGGTGGAAACAAGCGCCGCGCATAAAGTAAAATGGGACAGGCGCTAGTGCATCGTCTAGAGCATCTGCGTTTATGCGCTCTTCGAGATCGTCAAGAATAAGACGCGTGATGCTAGGCAAGTCCTGACGCAAGGCATCTGAAAGAGTAAACCACTCAATTGCTGTAAATTCTCCGTCCACGATCGGATGGGTTCCAGATATGCGGTCGGACGAAATGACAAAAAAACGGGTATCGAAACGTCGTGGACGACGCGGAGGTGTGATCGCTCTGGCGAGAAATGTTAAGCCGTCAAAGTCAGGCGGCTGACGATTTTGTGTTTGTCCTGACACAAGCCGGTTGCTTAGCAAAACGCCGGTTTCTTCCTGCGTTTCGCGCAGCGCGGCATGCGCAAGCGCATAAGCGCGCTGGGGATGCATAATACCGTTGACCCGCCGAAGAAGTTTTGCCGTGATTTGCGTTGGCATCTTGCAGCCGGCCGTTGCCAGATAATCCTGAGGCTCGACGCGGCCTCCGGGAAAAACGAATTTACCCGGCATAAATTTAAGCTTGTGGTGACGGCGGCCCATGAGCAATTTCGGCTCGCTTCCGGACCGGTCGAGAATCAGCAACGTTGCCGCATCGCGAGGACGTGAGTTCGGGAAGCGGCTGATTTGGATATCTTTGGTTAGTTCGCGCGAGCGCAGATTGGTGACATAGGTGCCCCTGTCTTGATGTGGTGGACGCGCAGGATTGTCACCCGATTCAGCCAACGCTTTTTATCCCTAATGTCTTCTCCTCGTCGCCTTCGGTAGGGTCAAACCCATGCATGTAAAGCGCCCATTGCAAGCCAACGATTGCGCCTTTGACCCGCGGCAATAGCGCAAGGCAAACTATAACCGAAACCGGCAGCCAGACCACTGCATGAACCCATAATGGCGGTTTCAATGCCGTCTCAAAAGCCAAAACCAGCGGTATGATGAGATGGCCGGCGATAAAAATCGTGAAATAGGGCGGGGCGTCATCGGCGCGATGATGGTGGAAGGCTTCGCCGCAGGACGCGCAGCGATCTGCAACTTTGAGATAGCGAGAAAAAAGCTGACCGGCACCACACGCCGGACAGCGCTGGCGCACGCCGTAGATCATTGATTGAAAAACGCGGCGTTTGGGGAGAACCTTCTCGCTGCTTTCAAGGGCTGAGCGCTCAATGCGATAGTAAGGCATGCTTAAAAGATAGCCTTATCAGGGTGAAAAAGAAATGGAAATGCGCCTGATTTTATTGCGGCATTGAGGCCGCTTATTTTTTACGCCGAGATGATTTTCCGTGCTGCGTGCGTTTTCGTTTGTGCTTGGCAGTTTTCTTGTCGAAACGCCCTTCGCTGATGAGCTGAAAGCGTAAAGCGCCGGCTGCGGGATGGGCCTCGATCAGTTTTACCTCAACTATGTCGCCAAGCCGGAATGTTTCGCCGGTGCGTTCGCCAATCAAGGAATGATCAGGCTCGGAATAGATGTAAAAATCCTGCCCCACCGTGGAGATCGGGATAAAACCATCCGCACCGCTCCCGTCCAGTTTCACGAACAGGCCCGAACGCGTAACGCCTGAAATGCGCGCGTTAAAACTCGCGCCAATATTTCCGGCGAGATGATAAGCGATCAGCCGGTCGAGCGTTTCGCGCTCGGCCGCCATGGCCCGGCGTTCTGCCTGAGAGATCTGTCCTGCGATCGTATCAAGCTCGGCGATTTCCTCATCGGATAGTCCGCCCGTCCCGAGCTTTGCAGCGCGGATGAGCGCACGATGGACGATCAGATCCGCATAACGCCGGATCGGGGAAGTGAAATGCGCATAGCGCCTCAGATTCAGTCCGAAATGGCCAAGATTTTTTGGGCTATATTCGGCCTGGGCCTGAGACCGCAGAACGACTTCGCTGACGAGTTCGGAGAATTCGGTGCCTCTGGTTCGTCCCAGGATATGATTAAAGTGGTTTGGCTTGATGAGCCCGCCTTTGGGCCAGCTGATGTCGAGGGTTGCCAGGAATTCGGCTAAAGCCTGAAGCTTTTCCTGCCCCGGCGCATCGTGAATGCGGTAGAGCAGCGGCGATTTGAGGGCTTCGAGCGTTTCCGCCGCCGACACATTCGCCTGGATCATGAACTCTTCGATCAGCTTATGCGCATCGAGCCGTTCGGGGATCAAGATGCGCTGGACATGACCGCGTTCGTCGAGAATGATCTTGCGCTCCGGCAGGTCAAGGTCGAGCGGACCGCGCCGATCCCGTGCTTTGCGCAAAGCATCATAGGCGGCCCAAAGCGGTTTCAGCACCGCCTCGAGAAGCGGCTTGGTTTTCTCGTTCGGCCGCCCGTCAATCGCAGCCTGAGCTTCGGTATAGGCAAGCTTTGCCGCCGAACGCATTTTCCCGCGGATGAATTTGTGCGCACGTTTGGTTCCCGTACTGTCAAAGACCATGCGCACCGCCAGGCAAGGCCGGTCAACGCCTTCCTTGATGGAACAAAGATCGTTCGACAGTGTCTCCGGCAACATCGGGACGACCTGATCCGGAAAATAGACCGAATTGCCGCGTTTCAGGGCTTCCTTATCAAGCGCCGTCCCATGGCGTACATAATGGGCGACATCGGCAATGGCGACGATGACGACAAAGCCGCCTTTGTTGTTTTTGTCGTCGTCAGGAGCCGCCCAAACTGCGTCATCATGGTCTTTGGCGTCAGAAGGGTCGATGGTGATTAACGGGATTTTGCGTAAGTCTTCCCGTCCGCGCATCGTCGGCGGCTTGAGCGTGGCGATTTCATTTTCAACGCTGGCCGGAAAAACGTTTGGTAGACCGTAATTCTCGATCGCGATCATGCTGATCGCACGCTCGCTCTCGGGATGGCCGAGCCGCTCCACTATGCGCGCGCGTGATGCGAGTGCCCAGCCGGTTTTGGTGATCTCGAAACGCACCAGATCGCCATCTTCGGCGTCTTCGGTCTCATCCGGGCTAATCGGCCATTCCTTCAATTGTTTTTTGTCGATGGGCTCGATGACGCCGCCATTCTTGGTCTTTCGAAAAATACCGAGCTGGCGCGCGCGCTCACGCGGGAGGATCTTGATCAGCGTTGCGGTGTACTCGAAGCCGTCCGGCTCAGCGACCTGCTCGATACGGGACAGGACATGATCGCCGATTGCCGGCATTCGGCCGGCCTTGAGACTCATCAATACGCGCGGCCGGGCGCCCTCGGCCTCTTCGTCCCAATCAATGGGAACGGCGTATAAATCGCCATTTTCGTCATTTCCGGCGATTTCGAGCACGGCGACGGACCGCAGCTCCGCACGGCCACGAACGCGTTTGCGTCTTTTGGTGATCAGCCCGTCTTCGGAAAGCTCGCGCAGCACCTGTTTGAGAATGATGCGCTTATCGCCTTTGAGGCTAAAGGCTCGGGCAATTTCTCTTTTGCCGACCTTTGCCGGTGAGGCTTTGATGAACTCTAGGATGGCATCCTTGCTGGGAAAATCCGGCTTGTCTGCCTTTTGGTTTTTCCGTTTCAAATTCGGCTTTTGGGCGCCGGTCAAGCCGAAGCCTCAGAATTGGCGGATTGAGATTTCGATTTCGCCTTTGCGCCTTTCGTCTTGGCCTTTGCTTTAGGCGCTTTGCCATTTGCAGCCCGGGCGGCAATTAGCTTTACAGCCTCATCCAAGGTAATGTTTTCCGGTTCGCTTCCCTTAGGGATCGTCGCATTGATCTTCCCGTGCTTTACATAAGGACCGTAGCGTCCGGACAGCACTTGGATCTCGCCGCCCAATTCCGGATGGTCACCCAGACTTTTGATGGGCTTTTGCGCGGCGCGGGCGCGTCCCTTCTTGGGCTCGGCGAGAAGACTGACGGCCCTGTTCAGACCGACCGTGAAGACCTCATCCGGGCCATCGAGATTGGCGTATTTCTTCTCATGTTCGATGAAAGGGCCGTAGCGCCCGATACCGGCGACAATCGGCTTTCCAGTTTCCGGATGCTTGCCGACCTCACGCGGCAGGGCGAGCAGCTTGAGGGCCATCTCCAGATCGATTTCCGAGCTGAGGCCGCGCGGTATGGAGGCGCGTTTCGGTTTGTCGCCTTTTTCCTCCGGTTCGCCGAGCTGCACATAGGGACCAAAGCGCCCAGTCTTTAATAGGACGGGCAGACCTGTCTCGGGATCCGTTCCCAGTTCCTGATCACTGGCGACAGCCGGTACTTCGCCGTTTTCGGCGCCGCTGTCGGAAAATTGCCGCGTAAAGCGGCACTCAGGGTAATTGGAGCAGCCGACGAATGCGCCGAATTTGCCTATTTTCAGCCCGAGTTGTCCGTTTTCGCAAGCGGGGCATTTGCGCGCGTCAGTCCCGTCCGCGTTTGGCGGGAAGATAAAGGGCCCCAGAATTTCATTCAAGGCATCGAGGACTTCCGAGACGCGCAACTCTTTTATGTTGTTGACCGCCGCAATGAAGTCCTTCCAGAAATCGCGCAGCACATCCTTCCAGGCGAGTTTGCCGTCCGAAATGAGATCGAGTTTTTCCTCCAGATCAGCGGTGAAGTCATATTCAACATAGCGGTCGAAAAAACTCTCAAGAAACGCCGTGACCAGACGGCCTTTATCTTCCGGGACAAGCCGTTTTTTTTCAAAGCGGACATATTCGCGGTCACGAAGAACGTTGAGCGTGCTGGCATAAGTCGATGGGCGCCCGATCCCGAGCTCTTCCATCTTTTTGATCAAGGTTGCTTCGGAGTAGCGAGGCGGCGGCTCTGTGTGATGCTGTTCGGCTTCGATCGCGTTCCGCTTCAAACTCTCGCCTTCAGAAAGTTTTGGAAGCCTGGCGTCGTCATCGCCTTCCTTATCGTCGATGCCCTCTTCGTAAAGTTTCAAAAAGCCGTCAAACAGGACAACCGAGCCCGTCACGCGCAGACCATAAGTTTCGCCGCTCTTTGCCGCCTCGATTTCGACGGTCGTGCGCTCCATTTCTGCGCTCGCCATCTGGCTTGCGATTGCGCGTTGCCAGATCAGCTTGTAGAGGCCGGCTTCATCCGGCTTGAGCGTCTTTTGCAGGCTTTGAGGCAAGTGGTTGAAATCGGTTGGCCGGATCGCCTCATGCGCTTCCTGTGCGTTTTTTGCCTTGGTGTTGTATTCGCGTGAGCGTCCGGGGACGTATTTACTGCCGAACTGAGAGGAAATCACGCCGCGGCATTGCGAAATCGCTTCCGGTACGATCTGGACGCCGTCGGTACGCATATAGGTGATGAGGCCGACAGTCTCCCCGTCGACATCCACGCCTTCATAGAGACGCTGGGCGACTTGCATGGTCTGGCGGGCCGAAAAACCGAGCTTGCGCGAAGCTTCCTGCTGGAGGGTCGAGGTTGTGAAGGGGGCAGACGGGTTTCGCTTATAGCCGCTGACGTCGATGGACTGGACTTTGAAGTCGCACGCCTCTAGCGCCTTCTTCAGTTTGAGCGCTTCGTCTTCGTTGGGGATATCGAATTTTTCAAGTTTCTTGCCATGCGCTCTGACCAGCCGCGCGTCGAATTCTTCGTTTTTGCCTGTACCGAGCTTTGCGGCAATCGTCCAATATTCACGCGAAACGAAGGTTTGGATTTCGCTCTCGCGGACACAGACAAGTCTGAGGGCAACCGATTGGACGCGGCCAGCGGATCGTGCGCTGGGCAATTTGCGCCAGAGCACGGGCGATAATGTGAACCCAACCAGATAGTCGAGTGCGCGCCGCGCCAAATAAGCATCGACCAGCGGCGCATCGATCTGTCGGGGATGGGTAAAGGCTTCCTTGACGGCGTCTTTTGTCACCGCATTGAAGACGACTCGTTCGACCTTTACCCCTTTGAGCGCACGCTTGTCTTCCAGAATTTTCAGCAAATGCCAGGAGATAGCCTCGCCTTCACGATCCGGGTCCGTCGCCAGGATCAACCGGTCGGCGCCTTTCACAGCGCGTGCGATCTCGTTCACGATTTTCTTGGAGTCGTCGCCGACTGACCATGCCATCGCAAAGTCATTGTCAGGTTCAACGGAGCCGTCCTTCGGAGGCAAATCCCGAACATGACCAAAAGAAGGAATGACCTTGTAGTCATTTCCCAAGTATTTGTTGATTGTTTTTGCTTTCGCCGCCGACTCTACGATGACGATATTCATATGATATCCCGATTTCTCTTATTGCGTACGCCGGCAGCTATACTGTTTGAGACATGAAGTGATTTAACGCCGCTTTAGATATCTTGCCCCGGCTGACCGAGGCCACCCTAGCGCTACAGTAAGGGCAAAAGAGCTTCTCACTGTCAAATGGAGAATTATAAGGGTTGAAACGGCTTGCGATGTGCAACCAAAGAGGGTATTTGCTCAGAATTATAAAACTCAAGAATATGCACTCCTAACCACATTCTTATGCGATGCCAGATAACTATAAAAAGGGAAAACATATGTTAAGCGGTCAAGAAGCTAGCCATTCGGAAGCACCTTTTCTTATTAATTTTCAAAAAGATCAAAAGTTGTCTGAAGGTAATCCCTCAGATGTTCCGATTGATCCAAAAGCTGTCGCTGAATATTCTGCCGATCTTTTAACTCAACTCCGTGATCTTGCGACCGCATCAGGGCTTACATTTCTCGCTTATCTCGTTCAGGTCGCCGTAGAAGAGGCGAAGATACAAGTGGAGGAACATAAAAAGGATTGAGCAGGCCGGTTTGCATAAAGCGATTTGTTTTGGACCATCTCGTCTCGTTCATTTCTGATTAGATGTCTTGAAATTCAATAGCTTTGAGCGAAATTCGTTGATCCCGATGGCGTTCAATGCGTCCTGCGAGATCAAGCTCTAAGAGAGCAATCGCAAGGCTGCGCGGATGTAAGCCGGTTTCTTGCAGAAGCGTATCGGGATGAATTGGCGCGAAGCTGAGCGAGGTCAGAATTTTCTGATGGCTGTTGCCAAGGTTTTCTGACGGTGAGCTTTGGTTTGCGGGCTCAAGCCAGTCCAGTTCGTGGCTTGACTCTCTCCAGTTCTGAGCCGGTGGATAGCTGCCAAACAGTTCGGTGAGAACGTCATCGGCTGATGTCGCGATGTGAGCACCGCTTTTGAGCAAACTATTCGTGCCGCTCGCCCTTGGATCGAGAGGATGGCCTGGGACCGCGAAGACATCTCGGCCTTGCTCAAGGGCTTGTCTCGCGGTGATCAGCGAGCCGGATTTTTTGGCGGCTTCAACAACGATCACGCCGGACGATATGCCGGAAATGATTCTGTTGCGTCTGGGAAAATCCTGGCCGCGCGGCGCAAAACCCGGCGGGCATTCGGTCAGAAGCAAACCGCGCGCGGCGATTGCGTCGTGTAGTGCGGCGTTTTCCGGTGGATAGACGATATCGATACCGCCGGCGATGACGCCAATCGTACCCGTTGGCAGCGCAATCTCATGCGCGGCCGTATCGATCCCCCGAGCAAGGCCGGAGACGACAACCACACCGGCCCCGCCGAGGCCACGGGCAAGATCGGCGGTGAATTTCCGGCCGGCAGCGGAGGCATTTCTTGATCCGACAATCGCCACAGTATCCCCGGCGGCAAGTTGGGGGTCGCCTTTAACAAAGAGCAGGGGCGGAGGCGCGGCAATGTGTTTAAGGAGCGGGGGATAGCTGGTTTCCGGAAAGGCCAGAATCTGCGCACCGGCTTTTTTCGTGGCTTCCCATTCACGCTCAGCCAGATCCCGCGGGTGGACCGCGTATGATTGTTTGACACCGCCGCGAGCGCGCAAATCAGGTATGGCCTCCAATGCCGCACCCGCGCTTCCAAACACTTTGATAAGTTCGTGAAACGTTACGGGTCCGATCGTCTCGGTCCGGACCAAACGGATCCAGTCGATCTTCTCCTGGTCGCTAAGCCAGAATCCTTCCATGCCATGCCCCATCGAGCCCGGGCTTTCAGCTTTTTCCTCCGCCAATTTTGCTTTCCTTACCGCTCATGAGTCGTGAAATATTTTCATGATGGCGGAGAAAAATAAGGATTGTCAGCACCGTGAAAAGCCCTACAGCGGCCCAATCCAGACGTATAACGAAGATAAACGGCGTTATGGCAGCGCCGGTCAGGGCGGAAAGCGATGAATATCGTGTCAGGAAAGCAACGGAAAGCCAGACCGCCACGAAGATCAAGGCGACAATCGGGGCGGCCCCTGCAAGAATGCCGATATAGGTGGCAACGCCTTTACCGCCCTTGAAACCAAGCCAGATTGGATAGAGATGGCCGAGAAAGGCACCCAGCCCGGCAATCAAACCAGGCTCAAGTCCCCACTGGCTTGCAATCAAAACGGCGGCCAGGCCCTTGCCGAAGTCACCGGCCAGCGTTAGCGCTGCAAGCCCTTTTTTGCCGGTGCGAAGAACATTGGTTGTGCCGATATTGCCGGACCCGATCGCGCGGATATCGCCCAGTCCGGCCATCCACGTAACGATCAGGCCGAAGGGGATCGATCCGAGCGCATAGCCGAACAGCAAAGCGGCGATGAAGACCGGGCTGTTGATATCGGCGACAACAAAATTCATACCGCTCCCGCTCCGTCATCGAGATTAGGTCTCAAAGTTTGGCTGGGCGATCCCCAAAAGTGTAAACGCAGCGCCCGGCGACAAAGGTTTTCATGGTTTGCCCTTGAAGAACGTGCTCGTCAAAGGGTGAGTTTTTCGACTTTGACGAGAGCGAGGCGGCATCGACGCGCCAGGGCTTTTCGATATCGACGAGGGCAAGGTCCGCCGGCGCACCCTCCGTCAACTCGCTCGGCGGCAGTCCGAGAAGCGCAGCAGGTTTGCAACTCATTGCTGCAAGCAGCGACCGCAAGTCAATCGCCCCATTGTGGTAAAGCTGAAGGGCAGCCGGGAGAAGCGTTTCAACACCGAGCGCGCCGTCGGCCGCTTCGGCGAAAGGACGGCGTTTGACATCGACATCCTGCGGATCATGTGCGGAAACGATCACATCGATGTCTCCCTTACGCACCCCCTCGACCATGGCCTGTCTGTCGGCTTCCGGGCGCAGAGGCGGCTTGATCTTGAAGTAAGTGCGGTAAGAGCCGATGTCGTTCTCGTTGAGTGTCAGATGGTTGATGTTGACGCCGCAAGTCACCTTCAATTTCGAGGCCCGCGCGGCACGAATTGCCTCAAGCGAGGAGGCGCAGGAAATATTTGCGGCGTGATACCGCCCCCCCGTTAAGGCAGCAAGGCGCAGATCCCGTTCCACCATCATCGTCTCAGCCTCCGCCGGAATGCCGGGAAGTCCCAAGACTGTGGAGACAATGCCTTCATTCATAACGCCTGCCGCCGCCAAATCGGGATCTTCCGTCATATGCACGATCAGAGCGTCGAAATCTCTGGCATAGCTCAGGATGTGGCGCATCAGCCTTGCATTGGCGATGCTATTTTTGCCGTCTGTGAATGCAATCGCACCGGCCTGACGCAAAAGGCCGATCTCGGTCATTTCCTTACCGGTGAGGCCGCGCGTCATGGCCGCCATGGGATGGACGTGAACGATCGCCGTATCGCGGGCGCGCCGCTCGATGAAATCGACCAGAGAGACGTCGTCAATTGCGGGTTTTGTGTCCGGCATGCAGATGATTGTGGTCACGCCGCCCGCGGCTGCGGCGCGGCTTGCTGTGGCGAGCGTCTCGCGATGCTCCTCGCCGGGCTCGCCGGTCGAGACCTGCATGTCGACAAGACCGGGAATCAGGAGATGGCCTTCGCAGTCAATGATCTCGCCGCCCTGAGCTGTGTCCGCGTCGATTTGTGGCCCCAGCTCGGCGATAAGTCCGTCGGCGATTCGCAGGCCGCCCATTTCGTCGCGTCCGGTTTTTGGGCAAAACAGGCGCGCATTGACCAGCACCGTTGGGCCAATGTCGGCGTGAGTTTTCGCGGCTTCAACCATTGGTTTGCTCAGTCCGGCAGATTTCGGGCGAGAACTTGGAGAACGGCCATGCGCACGGCGACCCCCATTTCGACCTGCTCGCGGATCAGGCTGCGGGAATGGTCGGCAACAGTGGAGGAAATTTCAACGCCGCGATTGATCGGTCCGGGATGCATGACGAGCGCGTCAGGCTTGGCCTTTCTGAGCTTATCCTTATCGAGCCCGAAAAAGTGAAAATATTCCCGCGTCGAGGGCACGAGAGACGTCGACATCCGCTCCTTCTGAACCCGTAACATCATAACGATGTCCGCACCCTCAATCGCGTCGTCAAGTTTCGTAAAGACTTCCACGCCGAGACGTTCTGGAACCGGCGGCAGGAGCGTCGACGGTGCGGCGACACGGACATGGGCGCCGAGCGCATTCAGGGTAATGATATTGGAGCGCGCGACCCGGCTATGGAGAATGTCTCCGCAAATGGCCACGATCAAGCCCTCGACACGGCCCTTTCGGCGACGAATGGTGAGCGCATCGAGCAATGCTTGGGTCGGGTGCTCATGCTCGCCGTCGCCCGCATTCACAACGGCGCAATCAACCTTCTGCGACAAAAGCTCAACGGCCCCGGCTGCGTAATGACGGACGACCAGAATATCCGGACGCATGGCGTTGAGCGTCACAGCCGTGTCGAGCAGTGTTTCGCCCTTATCGATCGAGGAGGTCCGAAGCGCCATGTTCATGACATCCGCGCCAAGCCGCTTCCCGGCGAGTTCGAATGAGCTCTGCGTTCTCGTCGATGGCTCAAAAAAAATGTTGATTTGCGTGCGGCCGCGCAGAAGGTCGCGCTTTTGGGTGATACGCCGGTTATACTCAGCCTCAGCGTCAGCCAAATCCAAAATACCGCTGATTTCAGCCGGGCTCAATCCCTTGATCCCAAGCAGATGCCGATGCGGAAAGTTGAGTTTGTTAGCCGTAGCCGTGATATTCATTAAAGCGCTGTTATAGGGACAGAAAAATTGCGCGGCAAGTAAGATCGTCGTTTATTGATCATGATCGTTTAAAAATGGCAGATTGAGATTTCTATCTCTTTGTTTGCAAACGATTTTGCGGCAAGACCAGGGCCGATACCGTCTTTAAGAGCACGGGGCTTTTGCCGCCGACTCAAAAGGGAGGTTTGCAGCATCACATGCAAACCGGCAAAGCGATGACAACGAAAAACGTGCGCGTGGATTTCGAGGATGGGCTGAATCAAAGTCCGATTTTCGAAGACGTCAACCTGTTTGAAACCGACAGACCGCTGCGGGAGGCTTTGGCGCGAGAAGGCGCGGCTTGGGCGCATCAAGAGGTGGCTGCGTTCGGACAGATTGCGGGAAGCGCCCATGTGCTCGATCTGGGACGGCTTGCGAATGAGAATCCGCCAAAGGCTCGGCTGATCGACCAGAAGGGCAGGCGTATCGATAAAGTCGAGTTTCATCCCGCCTATCACGAGCTTATGACGCTGTCTTTCCGCCACGGCCTGCATTGCGGTGTTTGGCCGGAGATTGCGGCGGGGACGCAGCCTCGCGAAGGCGGTCAGGTTGCGCGGGCGGCAAAATTTTACATGCTGGCGCAGGCTGAAGGGGGGCATCTATGCCCGGTTACAATGACCCATGCCGCCTTTGCCAGCCTTCAGGCCGAAAAAGATCTCTTTGCCGCCCTTCTGCCAAAACTTTCAAGCCGGGATTACGATCCGTCATTTGCGCCAATTGAGCAGAAGACCGCCATCACCATCGGTATGGGGATGACTGAAAGGCAGGGGGGTACGGATGTGCGCGCAAATATCACCGAGGCGCATCCCGCAGGACCGGGCGGGCTTTACACGATCACTGGACATAAATGGTTTATGTCGGCTCCGATGTGCGACGCCTTTCTCATTCTTGCCCAAGCGCCGAACGGCCTGTCCTGTTTCTTCCTGCCACGGTTCCGGGCCGATGGACGTCTTAACGCCATCTGCATCGAGCGCCTGAAGGAAAAACTCGGCAATCGCTCCAATGCGTCCTCGGAAGTCACCTTTCTCGATGCAGAAGCAAGGCTTGTCGGCGAGGAGGGGCGCGGTATCCCGACCATTATTGAAATGGTTACTCTGACCAGGCTTGACTGCATCGTTGCGTCCACAGGCTTGATGCGATTTGCGCTCGCCAATGCGTTGCGCCATGCGAAATACCGCACGGTTTTTCAGAGAAAACTCATCGATCAACCGATTATGATGAGCGTCCTTGCCGATCTCGCCCTTGATGTGGAAGCGGCAACAGCGCTCGCTTTCCGTCTTGCGCGCAGCTTCGATCGCGCAGCAAGCGATCCCCAGGAAGCCGCTTTTCGCCGTTTGATGACGCCGGTCGCCAAATATTGGATCTGCAAAATGGCGCCCGCTTTCGTTTATGAGGCGATGGAATGCATGGGCGGCAATGGCTATATTGAGGAGGGGCTGCTGGCCCGTGCCTATCGGGAGGCCCCCCTCAATGCGATCTGGGAAGGCTCCGGCAATGTTATGTGCCTCGATATCCTGCGCGTGATACAGCGCGAACCGGAGACGCTTGAGGCTGTGATTGCGTCATGGGAAGGCTTGGCGCAGGGTGATAATCATCTGCGCGCCGCGCTCGATCGTTTGAAGACTGCGCTCTCGTCCCGGCCGTTTCAGGAAAGCGATGCGCGATGGCTGGCCGAGAGCATCTCTTGTTTTGCGGCGGCGGCGCTATTGAAAGATCATGTGCCGGCTGAGATCGCGGCGCCTTTTGCGGCGACGCGGCTTTCAGGCGGCTGGCGCTATACCTACGGGGCGGGACTGAAGGGAGCAAACATGCAGGCAATCCTTGCAAGAGCTGGTGGGGGACTTTAAGCGGAATACGATGGCAAACTCGTCTAAAACCAGTCAGTCCTTGCCCCCTCAACCGGTCACGGCCGCTATTCTCGTCATCGGCGACGAGATCTTATCCGGACGCACGAAAGACAAAAATATCGGCACCATCGCCGATCACTTAACGGCAATCGGCATCGACTTGCGGGAAGTGCGCATTGTGGCAGATGACGAGCCCGCCATTGTCGATGCCATCAATGCACTGCGCGCCGGCTACGACTATGTGTTTTCCACGGGCGGCATCGGCCCCACTCATGACGATATTACAGCCGATGCGGTCGCGAAGGCTTTCGCCATTTCCATCGATATTGACGAGCGGGCCCTCGCTGTGATGCGCAAACGCTATAGCGAAGATGAGTTGACGCCCGCTCGAAGGCGTATGGCGCGCATACCGGATGGAGCTGAGCTCATAGACAATCCGGTTTCGCTTGCCCCCGGTTTCATGATCGGCAATCTCATCGTCATGGCAGGCGTGCCGCGGATCATGGAGGCAATGCTTATGAATGTCACGCCGCGCCTCCGCACCGGACGCAAGCTGATTTCGCTCAGCCTCCATGTCCAGACGCCGGAGGGGACGATCGCGCCTTTTCTGTCGGAGACGCAAACCCTTTTTCCGGACGTCCGGATGGGCAGCTATCCCTATTTTGGCGAAGGCCGTCCGGGTGTCTATCTGGTCCTGCGCGGGACCGACAAGGACCGGCTCGAAGATGCATGCCATGCTCTTGAAGCACGGCTGAATGAGGCGGGGCTAGCTCATGAGCGCCGTTCGCCCAAGCTTTGATGCGTTTTATCGGCCAACTCAAGGCAGGGTCAGTTTGCGGGGGTGGAGCAACGCGCGTCCAATCGGACGCGGACAGTTGCTCTAACTGTTTAAAAATAGATCAACTTTTCTGCGTTTTGGTGACTCCACCTAAACGCAGGTTGATCTAGGCTTTTTCGGCTTTGCGCGCTGCGCTGTTATGGTCGATATAGTTGAAAATATCGCGCGCCGCGATCCAGCCTGAGATTTCGCCATTGGACATCACGAACCCCTGATGCCCGCGCGCGCGCCGAAGCTGTCCGAGAGCACCGATTGCGGTTTGTTCCGTTTGAAAGATCTCCGCTTCTTTCAAGGGGCTCGCAGCGTCGCGAACCGGCATGACTCGCCGGTTTTCTACCGGAATCTTTTCGAGCGCGGACGGCTGGACAAGGCCGATCACCTGACCGTTTTCAGTCACCGGTAAGAAAATTGTCTGCCCGGCTAAATCAGGATGCCCGGCAAGTTGGTCGACGGAAATATGGGCCGGTATTGTGGGCAGAGGCGCTTTCATCAGCTGGCCGACCGTGACACCGCGCAGGATTTCCATCACCTCCATCTGGCGCTGTGCATTGCCGGCTGCATTGAAGATAAAAAAGCCGATCAGGATCTGCCACATACCGCCGACGGATGATCCCTGAAAGCCGTTGTAAACGCCAAAAGCCATAAGACCGACGCCGAGGGCCGCGCCGAGTATGGCGGCGATCCGCGTTGCCCAGCGCAAATTGCCTCTGATCCACCAGAGCGCGGCCCGGAGCATCCGACCGCCGTCGAGCGGGAAGGCCGGAATGAGATTGAAGGTCGCCAGCACGATATTGATCAGGCTCAGATAGCTGAGCAGTGCAAAAATCTCAGGACGCGCGCCTTGGGGCATAAGCTCAGAAAGCAGATAAAATATGAGCGCCAGCAAATAGCTGGAAACCGGACCGGCGACGGCGACAAGAAACTCCGATTTCGCAGTTGGCGGCTCATCTTCCAGCTCCGCTACGCCGCCGAAAATAAAAAGCGTGATGCCTGCGATTTTGATCTTGTAGTAGCGCGCGACAATCGCATGAGCGAGTTCGTGGAAAATAATCGAGGCAAACATACCGAGCGCTGCGAAAACCGCGATCGTGTAGGATGTTACCGGATCGATCCCGGGCAAAACATCGGGAAAAAATCCCGCGCCAAGGCTCCAGACGACCAGCCCGGCCAGGAAGAACCAGGTCAGATCGATGCTGATTCTAAAGCCTAAAATGGAAAACAGGCGGAAGGTCTTTGTAAACATCGCACCCTGCATTATCACTGCTCGGTGATATAAATGGGGATAGATGTGTTAAATTCGAAGCATCGCGAAGTGTTTGGAGTCTCAAAGCCGCTTGCCTGTCACAAGACACGCATGCTATGGGAAAACGATACGACGTTGGCGAATACGCACATATTTGCGTTCTCAACATCCAAAATCACCAACGCGCATTCCATTGCCGGATAAGGACGCGTAGCTCAGCGGTAGAGCACTACGTTGACATCGTAGGGGTCACTGGTTCAAT
>CAZMAC010000010.1:0-18018 GCA_964564085.1 uncultured Hyphomicrobiaceae bacterium | reverse complement strand
GTAAGCGATCAATCTTTTGGTGATGGATTAGCTTTGCTCCGTGAGACGTGTTTGGCTGTGGCGATGCAGTTGACGAGATTGATTGCAGCCATCACAGGATATTTTGCGTTTTCGTCCGACCGGTCGACGACCCCGGCGCGCTGTATTGTGTCAATGACATAGGCGAGCAGGATTTTCTCGCGTTTGTAGGCTATGGTTTGCTGGATTGATTGGGCAAAGGATCGCTCGTCCAGTCCTTGTGTGAATCGTACGATGGCAGTGAAGCGCTGCAACTGGTGTTCTTGTTCCGCCTCGGACACGGTCGCCAAAACCTGACCGGATTTCTCAACAGCGAGATGGAGAACAATCAGAATGTTCAGAAGAACATCGACGGTCTCCATTGAGACGCCAAGCGAGGCTTGTGCCAGTATCGATGTCAAAAGGTTGGGCTGCGTGACATAGACTGTGTCGCAGATCAGCTCCTTTTCCTTGATGCTCATTGCCGTCGCCGCTTTGATAGCAGCCGCCAGCTGCGTTGTGGTCACCGACGGTGCGTTGGCCTCGCCTGTGGTCTTCATTGCTCCATTCGCTCCTTGGCGATGTTCCAGGGGAGTAGTGCTTCGATATCGGCCAGAGTGATCGCCTTTGGCAGTTCCGTGAAAACGCAGCGGAGCCAGGCGTAAGGCTCGATGCCGTTGGCTTTGGCTGTCTCAATGAGGCTATAGAGCCGCGCCGATGCATCGGCTCCGGCAGGCGTGTCGCAGAACAGCCAGGCCTTGCGTCCCATGACGAAGGGGCGGATGGCGTTTTCGGCGCGGTTATTGTCCGCCTCCAGACGGCCGTCATCGAGATAGCGGATAAGCCGTGGCCACTGCTTGTCGAGATAGCCCAGCGCCTTGCCGGTCAGCGTACCAGGTGGTGCCTGGCCAAGGGATCGCCCGAGCCATTGCCGCAATTCTTCCCACAGCGGTTTTGCTTTTTCGTCGCGCAATCGTTTCCGCTCATCGGGACCGAGCTCGCGCATGGAAGCCTCGCGTTCGACGCGGTAGATCCGCTGGATCATGTCCAAGCCCTGTTTGGCGAGGCCGGTTTTGTTCGAGGTCTGCGCTTTGACTGCTTCGTCAAACTTACGCCGCGCATGAGCAAGGCATCCGACATGAACAATGTCCTTGCGTTTGGCGACAGCGCTATAGCCGTCATAACCATCGGTTTGCAGATAGCCTTTGAAGTTGGCGAGCAGGCGCAATGGAACCGCGCCGCTGCGCGATGGATCATAAGTGAACAAGATGACCGGACTGGATGGCGGGCCGCCTCTTGTCACCCACATATAGGATTTCGATGTTGCGGCTCGGCCCTTTTCCTTTAGTACCTGAAGTGTCGTTTCATCCATCTGCAGCATGTTATAGCCAAGCTGCACCTCCTGCATCAGATTGATCAATGGGAGGATCAAATCGCCAGTGCGGATCATCCAGTTAGCCATTGTTGCACGCGGCAGCTCGATGCCGATCCGCGCAAACATCGTCTCTAGCCGGTAGAGCGGCAGTCCATCCAGGAACTTCGCTGTAACGATATGGGCAAGGAGGCCCGGTGAAGCATTGCTCTTCGGGATCGGCTGCGGCGGCATCGGCGCGATCGCCACTGCCGGACCGTCATCCTCCACCCCTTCGCAGGACCGGCAGGCATATTTAAGCCGCACATGCTGTAGCACCTGGATCTTTGCCGGAACAATGTCGAGCTGCTCCGATACGGCCTCGCCGATACAACTCTTGCGGCAGCCGCAAGCGCAGATCTTTTCATCTTCGGGGATGTCATGCTCAATGCGCGTGCGTGGAATATGATCGGGCAACGGCTTGCGCCCGCGCTTTTTGCGCTTGTGCTCGGGAATGGTCGTTGTCGCTTCTTCGGCAACAGCTTGGGCAGATATAGCCTCGGCTTCATTGAACAGATTGAGCTGGCCGGGCGGAGCCTTTTCGGAACTGGCGGCGAACCGTTTATGCAAAGCCAGCCGTAGTTTCTCTTCCAAAATGGCGATCTGCTGATCGCGCGCATGCAACGCCCGCTTGAGTGCTTCATTCTCCTTGGAAAGATCTTGTGCCGCCATGTCCACCATGCAGAGAACTTATCTGATTTGCTCCGATGTCTGCGGCTTCAAATCGGATTTTCTCTACAACACCGTGCGATAAGCGAGCGACCGGTGCGGACGCATCACTGCAAGATCATAACCATCGAGCAACCAATTGAGCTGCTGCCCGTCAAGCGTCCAGATATCGCCTGTGAGATGCTCCGGCCATTTGAAACGCTCCTGCTCAAGACGTTTCTGCCACATGCAAAAACCGGAGCGTTCCCAATAGAGAATTTTGATTTTGTCCCGTGCACGGTTGATGAACACAAACAGCTGGCCGCTGAACGGATCGCGTATCAGCTGCTCTTCCACCAAAATCGAAAGACCGTTGATGCCCTTGCGGAAATCCACAACCTGACGGCACAGCCAGACAGTATCGAGATCATTGGAGGGGCGCATCATTTTAGCCGCATCGCCGCACTGAGAAGTACCGCCAGAGCTGTGGCATCAACATCACCGGGACATTCAATGCTGACGCCGTTGCTCAGTTGGATGCAGGCCTTGCCAGCATTGCCAGGCGCACCTACTGGCATTACGCGGGCCGGTTCGATGCTTGCGGGTGACGGCGCGGGTTCGATAAGCCCGATCTTTCTCAGCCGGCCCTTCCAGAAATAAAAGTTCTGTAAATCGAGCCCATGCTGTTCCGCATAAGCCTTCATCGACATCCCGCCAGCGGCGCAGACCTCAACATGATTGAGCCAGCTACGCTGTTTGTCGCTGAGATCGCGTCCGTCCATGCCGCCCTCATCCCAAGATCCTACATGGGCGCAATTCTGCCACGTCAACACAGCGCATCGTAGATGCGGTTTGTTAGGCGCTTACGGATCAGGTCCGGGGCGACGGATGACATTTTGCAAAGCTCTCCAATCGAAGAGGGCCTAAGCCCCGATGACTTCCAGTCCGCCCATATAGGGCACGAGCACGTCGGGAATGCGAATGCTACCGTCCTTTTGCTGGTAATTTTCCAGCACGGCGACGAGGGTGCGCCCGACCGCAAGGCCGGAGCCGTTTAGCGTATGGACGAAGCGCAACTCCTTGGCGTCCTTCGGGCGATAGCGCGAATTCATGCGCCGGGCCTGGAAGTCCCCGCAATTGGAGCAGCTGGAAATCTCGCGGTAAGTATCCTGCCCCGGCAGCCAGACCTCGATGTCGTAGGTCTTGCGCGCGGCAAAGCCCATATCCCCGGTCGACAGCACGATAGTCCGGTAGGGTAGCTCCAGACGCTTCAGCACTTCTTCAGCGCAATTCGTCATGCGCTCATGCTCGGCCTCGGACTGCTCTGCGCCCGTAATGCTGACCAACTCGACCTTGGAGAACTGATGCAGCCGGATCATGCCGCGCGTGTCCTTGCCCGCCGCGCCGGCCTCCGAGCGGAAGCAGGGCGTATGCGCCGTAAAGCGGTAGGGCAGCTTGGCTTCTTCGAGAATATCTTCCAGGACCATGTTGGTTAGGGGAACTTCAGCAGTTGGAATGAACCAATCACGGTAGGGTGGCCAGCCTTTTTTCAAAGCGTCAACTTCTGCAAAATACTCCGGAAATCTCGACGAAAGGCCAAGGTAATTTATACTTTCCAAATCCTGCGGCGTAGGAATCTCATGACTAGGCAGCTTCATAATACGGGCAACAAAGTCATCAAGAGAAGCGCGGTTAGTTGAAAAAAGATCATCAGCAAACTTCGGTAACTGACCTGTGCCATACATCGCGGGGTCTTTTACAAGCAGCGGCGGACTTACTTCCTCATAGCCGCCCTCCCCTGTCTGCAGATCCAGCATGAAAGCCGCCAGTGCGCGCTCCATCCGGGCGAGAGCGCCTTTCAACACGACGAACCGGCTGCCGGACATTTTGGCCGCCGTCTCGAAATCCATCAGGCCCAGCGCTTCGCCCAGCTCAAAATGCTGCTTCGGCTCGAAATCGAACTTTGGCAGCTCGCCCCAGCGGCGAACTTCTTTATTCGCGCTCTCATCCCCGACCGGCACATCCCCGGCAGGCAGGTTCGGTATCCCGGCCAAGATCCCGTCAAGCTCGTCGGACAGCTCCTTCTCGCGCGCCTCGCCCGCCGCAACACGCTCCTTCAGATCGCCCATCTCGGCAATCAGGGCCAGCGCCTTTTCCTCATCCTTGGCAGCCTTGGCCTTTCCGACATCCTTGGAAATCTGATTGCGCCGCGCTTGTGCCTCCTGAAGCTGAGTTTTGGTCTGCCGCAGCTCCGTGTCGTGCGACTTTAGCATCTCCAAAAGCTGCACAACCTCATCTTCCGCCTGCCCGCGTTTGACGAGCGCATCTTTCAAAATCTCGGAATTGTCCCGGATCAATTTCAGATCGAGCACGGTGCAAATCTCTCAATTTGAGCGTGTTCCGAAAAGCATGTCCCCGTGAAGACGGAGATGGAAACCGGTTTTCGGGCAAAACGCGCGTTAAAATGAAGTATTGGAAATCTACCCGCAGCTATAAGACGCCAAATGGGCTACGTCCAGTCTCCTAAGGCAGGATCAACAATGCTTACAGCGTCATTGCGAGCATCTGGAGGATGCGCGGCAATCCATATTGGCCCTACGCAGCAAATTCCGATGGATTGCTTCGTCGCTGACGCTCCTCGCAATGACGAAGAGGCTAGAGCATTTTCAAGCGAAGCATGGCCCCGTGAAGCCTGTCCCCGCGCAGGCGGGGAACGGGGCTGAATACCGGTTCGCGTGAAGAAAATGCGCAAAAACAACAAATTAGAGCCTTGTTCCGATTCCATGTGAACGGAACAGGCTCTAGACCGCGTCGTCGTCATCATCGGCCTTATTTTGCGCCGCGCGCTTTCTCTCGATCCACATCACAGCCAGGATCGAGCCCTCATACAGGATCACGGTCGGCAGAGCCATGCCGATCTGGCTGATCGGGTCCGGCGGCGTCAGGAAGGCCGCAACGAGGAAGGCCAGCACAATCGCATAGCGGCGCTTCGATTTAAGATCATCGGAGGTGATGAAACCGGCGCGCGCCATCAGTGTGAGCACGACGGGGAGCTGGAAGCAGATGCCGAAGCCCAATATCAGCGTCATGATCAGCGAGAGATATTCGCTGACCCGCGCCGTCAGTTCGATTTTGACCGGCCCGTCCGTTTGCTGCATGGACAGGAAAAAGCCCATCGCGAGCGGCATGATGACGTAATAGACGAGCAGCGCGCCGATCAGAAACAGAATCGGCGTGGCGACGAGATAGGGCAGAAATGCATGCTTTTCGTTCTTATAGAGACCCGGCGCCACGAACATATAGAGCTGAGAGGCGATAATCGGGAAGGCAAGGAAGATCGCGCCGAACAGCGCCAGACGGAGCTGGGTGAAAAAGAATTCCTGCGGCGCGGTGTAGATCATGTCAATCGGCACATTTTCGCCGACTGCCCAGCGATAGGGCATAACGAGGATGTTATAGATATCTTTGGCGAAAAAGATGCAGGCGAGAAAGGCGAGCGCGATGCCACAAATAGACCACAAAAGGCGTGTGCGCAACTCGATCAGATGTTCGATCAGCGGCGCTTTGATGTCATTAATATCGTTGGTTGCCACGGCGGGTTTTGCCCCTAATTGGCCTGCGGCCGGTGTTCGCCGTTCAACCTAATCTCATTGGCGCCGCCGTTACCAGCGCTTTCTTTGGCCGGAGAGGAAGCCGGTTGCGGAGTGTCTGAAACGTCAGAGGCAGCGGCTGTCGCCGTCGCAGTTTCCTGCGCCGCCGGTTTTGATGCGCTAGCCTCGTCGCGCGGCGGCAGAGGCGGCGGCGGGCCCAAATCGTCGTCTCCTACGCCAGCTGGCTCATCCGCTTTCGGTTCGCTCGGCTCGTTCTTTACCGATTTTTTCGTCATCGGATCGCGGGTTGCGTCTTCAATTGAGTCGCGGACCTGGGTGAGTGGATTGTTCTGACGAAGAGACCGCATCTCGCGCTGCAAGTCTTCCGCGCCGGCCTCGCGAACCGCTTCATCGAACTGCTTACGGAACTCATCGGCCGTTGAACGCAGTTTGCCAAGCATCCGCCCCAGCGAGCGCAGCATGCCAGGCAACTCTTTCGGGCCGACGACCAGAATCGCTATGACTGCGACAATCAGCAATTCCGACCATGCAATATCGAACATCGCAGTTCAGACTTTCGATGACAAACCGGCGGTCTCATCGACCACCCCCATTACAGACCGCTGAGATAAACTTAGCTGGCCCGCATATTTTCCTGCGAGGAAACGCTCGCATCAATTTTCTTGTCAGCAGGCCGGTCTTCAAGCACTTTGGGCTCATTTGCGGCCGTGTCTTCATCGTCTGACATTCCGCGTTTGAAGCTCTTAATGCCTTTCGCAAAGTCGCCCATGACTTCGGAAATCTTGCCGCGTCCAAACAGAAGAACAATCAGAACCACTACGATTAATATTTGAAACCAGCTCGGAGCCATGTGTTTTACCTTTGCCTAACGTGATATGGCTGTATTTATGCAAACTTACGCTCAATGCGGCCGCTCCGCAAGCGGCGCACGAGCCCTAGACTGTAAAAGTGTCCTCTTGGCCCGGAAAGATCAAGACAGAGCCAGGCTTAACACGCAAAAACAGCTCTTCGCCTTTTTCCGGGATATGGGACTTATCCGTCCTCAAAGTTACCGATTTTTCTAGTCCCTTGACGCCAAGTTCGATCAGCATTTCATGTCCGAGAAGCCGCCTGTCGAGCACGCGCGCCGCCGTTCCATCGACCGCATCGCAAAGCCCGATCTGGCGCGGACGCAAACAGAGGGTGACTTCGCCCTCGACGCCATCCGGCGCCCGGAAGCGGCCAAGCGGGCCGACCGCCCAGCCGGAAATCACGCGGCAGGGAACAATGTTCATCTCCGAGAAGGTTCCTGCGACATAGACATCGGCGGGATGACCATAGAGTTCTTCAACTGTTCCTGCCTGAACGAGCCGGCCTGCCCGCATCACAACCACCCGGTCCGCCAGCCGCATGGCTTCCTCAGCGTCGTGAGTAACAAGGATCGCGGTTGCGCGCACCTCGCGTAGGATCGCAAGCGTTTCGTTGCGAATGGTATGGCGCAAACGGCTGTCGAGGCCGGAAAAGGGCTCGTCCATCAACAAAATACCGGGACGCGGGACAAGCGCACGGGCAAGCGCAACACGCTGCTGCTGGCCGCCA
Organism: uncultured Hyphomicrobiaceae bacterium; assembly: GCA_964564085.1. Lineage (GTDB taxonomy): Bacteria > Pseudomonadota > Alphaproteobacteria > Rhizobiales > Rhodomicrobiaceae > JAHQVI01. The sequence continues at coordinate 10,773 of CAZMAC010000010.1, read as the reverse complement.
GAGAGCATATGCGGATAATAGTCGGCATATCCCGCCAGTCCCATGCGGGCCAGCGCGGCATGGGCCTCTTCACGCGCCACCTTGCGGCCAAGCCGCTTCAAGCCGAAGGCGACATTCTCGACCACGCGCAAATGCGGAAAAAGCGCAAAATCCTGAAACATCAGACCGACGCCGCGTTTCTCCGGAGGCATGAACACCCCTGGCGCCGAAACGTCGAGACCGTCAATCGCAATGCGGCCGGAATCCAGGCGCTCAATCCCGGCGATAAGCCGCAGCAGCGTCGTTTTACCGCAACCGGAAGGGCCGAGAAGGCAGACGATCTCCCCGGGCGCTATGTCGAGGGTGAAGTCACGGACAGCAGGATTAGAGCCGAAACTCTTGCTCACGCCTGAAAGCGAAACCCCTGCCGCGATGGTTGCTGCTGCTTTACGGTCTTTTTCCCAATGAGAAATGGCGGCGGTCTGCTGCTCCCTCACGCGCGACTCGCTCTGCCGAAATAACGCTAAACGCAAATCCTTCTCCAGAACGTTTGAATTCCTTCACTCTTACAATATCTTATCAGCCTTGACTTGTTCTTAAAAGATTGAAGACGTGAGGCTGAAATTTTAAAGCATCCAAATTGTCAGGGCTGCTTTCGTCCTCGGCCAGGGGTTCTTCCGGCTCCGGCGCAGCTTCTTCTCCTGGATCGTTCTCATCGAGCGGGTCCTCATCCAGCGTCAAAAACGGCGTGTCGTTCGGTTCGGGAACGCTAAAGCCGGGCGGTAGATTGCTGTCGAGCAGCCCTGCGCCTTTAAGCTCGGACAGACCAGGCAGATCCTTGACGCTGTCAAAACCGAAATGTTCCAGGAAAACATCGGTGGTGCCATAAGTTACAGGCCTTCCGGGCGCGCGGCGGCGGCCCCGCAGGCGAATCCAGCCCATTTCAAGCAGCACATCAAGCGTGCCTTTCGAGGTCGATACGCCGCGAACTTCCTCAATTTCCGCCCGTGTAACTGGCTGGTGATACGCGATAATGGCCAAGGTCTCAAGCGCGGCTTTGGATAGCTTTCGCGGCTCAACGGAATGGCGCTCCAAAATGAAGGAGAGGTCAGGCGCGGTCCGAAACGACCATTTCCCGGCCACCCGCGTGAGGTTGACGCCGCGCCCCGCATAAAGGTTCTGCAATTCCTCCAAAAGCGCGCCGATATCGTCCTGTCCGGTGAAATATTCGGTCAGCTCAGCTTCATCCATCGGAGCAGCCGCGGCAAACAGCACCGCCTCCAGCACCCGAAGCTTTTCCCAGTGCTCCGCCGATGGCAGCCGGGCGACATTATGGGCAATTATCTGCTCAGGCGGCGTCTCACGCGCCGGAAGAGGCAGATGTCCCTGATCTTGGTCGTTTTTTTCTCTCTCAGACATCTCTAACAGTCCAAAAGCGGGGTCAGGCATGGCGACATGCTTGCCGTCCCGCAAAGCCAAAAGGAACGCGTCTCAACTCGTTAATTTAGGATCGTCAGCCTTGCCTTGGGAGGGCTCTTTATTCAGCCAGCGCACATAAATCGGCGCGAATGGCTGGGCCTGACGGATTTCGACAAAACCTTCGCGCGACAATTCAAGCGTTGCGCCGAAAGAGCTGGCAAGGGCGGACTTGCTGACTTCGGCATCGCGCAGATACTCTTCGATATAGCTCTCAAGGATCGACCAATTGGCGCTCCGTCCAAAAAGCTTTTGCAGATATTCGCGCGCATCCTTGATGGACCAAACCTGCCGCCCGCCGACCTTAACCGGCATGACGACATTCCGGCCGCGCTGATCGGCATAAGCTTTCAGCAGATCGTAGACGCTTGCCCAGTAATCACTTTTACGGACCGTCTTGATCCCTTCCGGCATGCCGCGCTCAAAATAATCGATACCGAGCCGTTTGCGGCCGAATAGACGAGCCACCGCATCGCGCATGGCTTCAAGCCTTTTCAGCCGGAAGGCAAGGTGCAGCGCCATCTCCTCGCCGCTCATACCATCATCGTCCACCTCTTCGGCAGGCAGCAGGAGTTTCGATTTCAAAAAAGCAAGCCAGGCGGCCGTTACCAGATAGTCCGCCGCGATTTCGAGCCTCAAAGCGCGCGCTTCGGCGATAAAGGCCAGATATTGTTCGGCAAGCTGAAGGATCGAAATTTTCGCAATATCGACCTTTTGCGTTCTGGCAAGGCTTAGCAGCAGATCGAGCGGACCCTCAAAGCCGTCGAGAGAAACGACGAGGCGCTCGGCCGGAGCCACATCGTCAAAGGGGACGACATTGGCAAAATCGCCCTCCCCTGCGGCCGCATTCTGTACGGCTTGGGCGTTATCCGCGTTATCTTGTGCCTGTTCGTTTTCCATGCCGATAGAAGTAAAAAAGTTAAAATCTTCAGCATCATGGCTGATTCATACGATTTCGCCTAGAATTTCAGCCAACAGAGTCTCAGCACGGGTTTCATCGAAGGGCTGAGGCGGCTGAAGATGGCTTTGCGCGGCCATGAAACGCCGGGCCGCCTCGCCGCAAAGCTCAGGCGTCGCGGCCGCCACTGCCTCCATTTCCTCAAAATCGCCGCTGCAATGGAGCGCTACATCACAGCCGGCATCGAGTACGGCGCGCGTTCGCTCATAAAGCGGACCCGACAGCGCGCCCATACCCAGATCGTCGCACATGAGAAGGCCATCGAAGCCGATATCGCCGCGGATGACGTCCTCGATAATGATAGGTGAGTTGCTCGCGGAATGGTCCGGATCGATGGACGGTATGAGAATATGCGCCGTCATTCCAAGCGGCATATCACGCAAGGCGCGAAACGGGACGAAATCTGTCGCGCTGAGCTCATCTCGCGAAGCCTCGATTACGGGCAGGGAGGCATGGCTGTCTGCACAGGCCCGGCCATGGCCCGGAATATGTTTGATAACCGGCAAAACGCCGCCCTCGAGATAACCTTCGGCAACGGCCCGTCCTAAGGCGCAAACGCTGCTGGCCGTCTTGCCGTAAGCACGATCGCCGATCACGTCGTGAGCGCCGGGAACCGGCACATCAAGCACCGGCGCGCAGTTCACGTTAATACCGAGCGCCCTTAAATCGCGAGCAATCAGCCTCGCGCCAAGCCGGGCGGCTTCCAAAGCTTTTTCAGCATCATGGCAATAAAGCTTCGCGAAACGGCCCCCTGGCGGATAGCGGCGCCAATTTGGCGGGCAGAGCCGCTGAACGCGTCCGCCCTCCTGGTCGACTAACACGAGGGCGCGATCATCTCCAACAGCGGAGCGAAAACCGGCAATTAGTCGCCGGACCTGATCCGCATCACTGCAATTGCGTCGAAAAAGGATGAGACCGCAAGGGCGGACTTCACGAAAGAAACCCGTCTCCTTGTCGGTTAGCTCATGTGCGCCACATCCACTTATGAATGCGCGGAAGGGAGGCGTTTCGCCCGATTGAGCTGGGCTCACAAGCGCTTAATCTTTCCGAGAAAAACAGCCCTTCATGCCAGCGCCTTTCAGCTGCTGACACAAAGCATCGGCATCTGACTTGTTATCGACCGGGCCAACCAGCAAACGGTACCATACGCCCTTCGCACCAAGATCGGCCTTACGCACGGATGGTGAATAATTGCCGATCACGGATGAATATTTCTGCTGAAGAGTCGCAAAGGCTGCAATAGCTGCTTCGCGGTCGTTCCGCGCACCAATCTGGACGAAATAGTTGCCCGTGCCGCCTGAAGACTCTGTGATTTCGGGCGTTTGGATTTGCTGCTGAGGCGCAACAGCAGCGACTTGGGTCTGTTCCTGCGCTGGCGGCTCGCTGGCCGAGGCAGATCCGGAATCATCGCCGGCAGAGGCCGTTTGAGCTGTGGTGACGACCACGCCGGATGAATAATTGTCCAGATTCGTATCGGTCGCGGCGATACGCTCGGCTCGCGGTTGAGCAGGCTGCGGGTTGCCATCCGGACCGAACGTTACGGTCTTTACGGTTTTTGGTTCATCCGCCGTCTCGACCGACCGGCCGGGCGTTTGACCGTCACCGCCTTGCGCCTTGAGTGCATTCTCAATGCGCTCTTCAAGCGTTCCGCCGGTTGTAACGATGCCGGGAATAGGCTGGCTGCCGGCGCTATTTTGCGGCTCGGCGGACGCACTGCTTTCACCGCTCGCAAGCTGCACGGTGCTCGTTTCATCCTCAGCGCCACCAAGGCGGTCATAAATCAGCTTGCTGCCGTTAGGAAAGTCCCGACCGCCGGGTTCAGCGGGCTGCTCCTTGACAGGCGTATTATCGGCGGTGATGATCGATGGGCTGCCATCGCCGCCCTCACCGGAGAATTTGTAGACATAAGCCAGCCCGCCGCCAACAGCGACGGCGCCGATCAGGATCGCGGCCATCAACTTTTTACGGCCACCCTTGCCTTCCGTCTCATAGTCGTCGACGTCGTAATCATCTTCATCGGCGAAGAAATCAGCGTCCATGTCCTCATCGGCAACAGCAGGTGCATGGAAGGGACGCACCGAAGAGGGAGGCGGTGCCTGATCGAACTTATCCCAGTCGTAAAACTGCCCATCGTCGAAACCAGCTTCAAACTGATCCCCACCATGAGGCCGCCGGGCTGATTCGCTCGGATAGGCCGCCGCTGGGGCGCCGTTGGCAAAGGTTTGCGGCGGGCGCTCTGAAACAAAATCGCGGTCGTCGAAACCAGGCTCCGGCCCTGGCCGTCTGCGTCCAGCGGATGGCGCCGATTCGTCTTGCTGCCCGTCCGTCAGGAAGAAAGAGTCATGAACAGACTGGGCGTCTGCTCCTAAAGCTGCATCCTCTGAGGGTGGATAGTAGCTCGGAAATTGATGTGCGCCGGAATGCCTGAAGGTCTCGCCTTCCCAGCTTTCGTCATATCCGCCCGGTGAGCGGGATGCGTAAGGATCGCCGGACGCGTTCTTGTAATAGGGATCCTGGGATGTCGAGGGAATGCGAGGATAAGGATCGCCCTGAGGCGGAGCGCCGCGGTTTGAGGCTGGAGGCGGCGCCCTGCGCGCGTCATCGGCCCATTCGGGGCGTTCACTCCGGCCCGGAGGAGGCGTTTCCGGCTTGGCATAGGCCTCAGGCCTGTAGGCTGAAAAGGACGGTTGCGGCTTTTCCGAGCCTTGCGGAGGCCTGGACTCGGGTGGTTCGGGCTGGCGATAGCCTTCATAGCGATCATCGACAGGCGCCGCTGGGCGGCCGCCATGTCCTTGCCGCGGCGGCGCGGTTTCGCGGCCGCCTCCCTGACCCCGCCGGAAATCTCTTGGATCGTCAGACATGGACATTTTTAGCTGTTCCTTTACCCTAAACCCCGGCCTTGCCAAAGAAGCACCTGGCCCTCAGTGGGTCAAGTTCTAGATCGTGTGATTTCCGATAGGAAAATCCACAATCCCTAATTGCCTGCGTCGGCACGATGTTACTGGAAAGCCGATTTTTAAATATCACCGATCGTGCTTCAACGCATTTCAGTAATTGGTTGAACGCCCAATATCCCAAGGCCAGACCGTATAATTTGCGCAACAGCGATAACAAGGGCCACGCGCGCCCTGGTAAGTTCCGGATCGTCAGCGACGATGAACCGTAATTGTGGCAACTCTTTGCCGCGGTTCCATAATCCATGAAACTCGCTGGCGAGCTCGTGAAGATAAAAAGCAATGCGATGCGGTTCGTGTGCCTGTCCCGAGGATTCGATTATGCGTGGATAATGCGACATTCGTTTTACAACAGCAAGTTCTGCGTCATCTTTTAGTAATTCAAGCGGAGCATTTGCCAGCTTTTTTCCACTTATTTCAATATCTGAGCCTGATTCCTTGATATTACGCAAAACCGAATGCGCTCTTGCATGGGCGTATTGAACGTAAAAGACAGGATTGTCGCGGGACTGTTCCAGAACTTTGGCGAAATCGAAATCGAGCGGCGCATCATTCTTTCGGTAGAGCATCATGAAGCGGACTGGCCCTGGGCCAACCTCGTCGACAACGTCGCGCAAGGTGACGAAGGTTCCGGCACGTTTCGACATTTTCAGCTGGACGCCTGCGCGGAACAGATTGACCAGCTGGCAGACTTTGATGTCCAGATCGACCTCGCCCCCACTGAGCGCGGCAATCGCGGCCTGCATACGCTTGACATAGCCGGAATGATCCGCGCCGAAGATATTGATCATGTGTTTGAAATCGCGCCGGAATTTGGAGCGGTGATAGGCCATGTCGGAGGCGAAATAGGTATAGCTCCCATCCGACTTGATCAGCGCCCGGTCGACATCATCGCCAAAATCGGTGGCGCGGAAGAGTGTCTGCTCGCGGTCTTCCCAATCATCAGGCTGCTTTCCCTTCGGCGGCGGCAGGCGGCCTTCATAGATCAAGCCTTTGGCCTGCAGCTCTTCGATGGTCTCTCGAACCTGATTCGTTTTGCCGTCGATGAGCGAACGTTCCGAAAAGAAGACGTCATGATGAATGCCGAGTTCGGCAAGATCGCTCCGAATCATCTCCAGCATCATCTCGATCGCCTTGTCGCGCACAATCGGCAGCCAGGCGTCCTCGGCCATATTATGAAGGCGCGGCCCATATTCGGCCGCGAGCGCTTCACCGACCGCGCAAAGATAGTCGCCCGGATAGAGGCCGTCAGGGATCTCCCCAATATATTCCCCGAGCGCTTCGCGATAACGAAGAAAAGCCGAACGCGCCAGAACGTCGACCTGGGCCCCGGCATCATTGACGTAATATTCGCGGGTGACGTCATAACCGGAAAAAGCAAGAAGATTGGCGAGCGCGTCGCCGAAAACCGCGCCCCGGCAATGACCGACATGCAGCGGGCCGGTCGGGTTGGCTGACACATATTCCACATTGACCGCTGCGCCTTCTCCGAGATCGGACCGCCCAAAGTCGTCCGCCTCGTCCAGAACGGCTTTCAAAAGCCTGGGCCAGACCGCGCGGTCCAGCGTCAGATTGATAAAGCCCGGCCCGGCAATATCGATATCGGCAATATCGGGATCGCCCTTGAGGCGGGCGGCGAAGTGGGCTGCGAGATCGCGCGGCGGTAATTTCGCCTGTTTCGCCAGAATCATCGCCGCGTTTGAGGCAAGATCGCCATGCGCGGCATCGCGCGGCGGCTCGACGGTCAGCTGTGACAGATCGGCACCCGCCGGCAGGATACCTTCGTCCTTGAGCGCCGATCCGGCGGCTCGAAAACGCGCTGCGAAATCAGAAAACAAATTCATTTATCAGGTCCGGTCCGCGAGAAGCCATGCTTATAAGGGCGGCCCGCCGCTAACGCAATCGCGGCGTATCGTCAAACAGCTTCCGATGCGTCTCCATCGCAAGCCTGTCCGTCATGCCTGCCACGAAATCGCTGATGACGCGGCCCTTCTGTCCCGCCTCCGCTTTCCGGCGCCATTCGTCGGGCAGACTATCGGGATGCTCCAGAAAATGACTGAAAAGATCGCGCACGATTGTCTTGGCGCTGGTCATAATGTCCTTGACGCGCGGATGGAAGTAAAACTCATCGAACAAGAACCGGCGCAGCTCGGCGATGTCCTGCGTCATGGCCGGTGAGAATGAGGCAACGGGAAAAGACGCGCTGCGAATATCATCGACCGATGAGGGCTGTAAGTCGTCCAAGCGCCGCAGGCTTTCCTCCACGAGGTCATGGACCATCGCACTGATCAGGCGGCGGTTGACCTCATAGATCAGACGGCTTTCGGGCAGTTCGCCATGCAGGCCCTCGACCTCTTTCATGAACCGCCCGGCGAGCGGCACGTCGCGCAGCTTTTCTATGGCAATCAGACCGGCGCGCAACCCGTCATCGAGATCGTGATTATTATAGGCGATATCATCGGCAAGCGCGGCGATCTGTGCTTCGGCGGACGCATAGCTGGCCAAATCCAGATCATGGCTCTGACCATATTCAACGATGGCGAGCGGCAGGCCCTCGGCCGCATAGCGCGCCGTAGGCGATCCATCCGCGGCGAGCAAGGGGCCGTTATGCTTAACAAGGCCTTCCAGCGTTTCCCATGTCAGGTTCAGCCCGTCATAGGACGCATAGCGGCTTTCCAGTTTCGTGACCGTGCGCAAGCTTTGCGCGTTATGATCGAAGCCGCCGAACGGCTTGGCCATTTCATGCAGCGCTTCTTCGCCGGAATGTCCGAAAGGCGGATGACCGAGATCATGGGCCAGCGCGATGGTCTCGGCCAGATCCTCATCGAGCTTAAGCGCTCGTGCAAGGGTGCGTGCGATTTGCGCGACTTCGATACTATGGGTCAGGCGGGTTCGATAATGATCGCCCTCATGGTAAACAAAGACTTGCGTCTTGTAAGTCAGCCGCCGGAATGCGGCGGAATGAACGATACGGTCGCGGTCACGCTGAAACGGGGTCCGCAAATCGCAGCCAGGTTCTGGATGAAGACGTCCCCGACTTTGCTGCGCCAGACAAGCATAAGGCGCAACGGGGCGTTCGGCAAAACAGGCGTGGATCGACATGAGCGGCGTCCAGTCCAGGTTTTCCATCGCTGCTCAAGATGGAGCCTATCAAAGAGCGAGCCGATAGAATGATTGACAAAAGCCTCCTAAACCCCAAATTCAGGTAGTACTTTATAGAGTTAAAAACAACTTACGTGATTCGGTATAGGAAGTGATGACAAGCGTTCAACTGACAGATCGTGCGGCCAAGCGCATCTCAGAAATTGTCGCGAACGAAGACAAACCGAAGATGCTGCGCGTTAGCGTGAATGCCGGCGGCTGTACCGGCTTTCAATATGCTTTCGATCTGGTCACAGAGCGGGGTGAGAGCGATTTCGTTATCGAAAAGAGCGGCGCAACCGTGCTGATCGATGAGGTTTCCCTGCCCCTGATGGCCGGGTCACAGATCGACTTTGTGGACGATCTCATTGGCGCGGCGTTTCAGGTCAAAAATCCGAACGCGACCGAAACCTGCGGCTGCGGGACATCCTTCACAATCTAACCTGATTGGCAGCGGCTACCAAAGGCAGCCGCTCGAGTTACTACTTCGGAAGCCCCGGCATAGCTGAGGTACAATTCTCGGCTTATCAGGCTGTTACACCAGCTGCCGGGCTCGGTTCGAGTTCTTCTCTTGGCATCCGGCGCCTCTGCATCCAGATGATCACCCCAAGAAGCAGAAATGCCGGGATAAAAATCAGATATTTCGAGGGCTGTGCGATAGGCTGAAGAACTCGCTGAACTTGCTGATCCCAATCGAGCCCTGCCTTTTTTGCTGGCGAATCGAATTTGACGCCGTCGATAATGACTTTATCGGCGTCCGTCTTGAGACGCAGCCCCGATTTCTCTAGGCGTTCCTCACCTGTCGCGCCAGCCGGCAAGTCTAAAAGCACAACGAATTCGACTGGATCACCGAACTTGTCAATGCCACTCACTCTTAAACGTAGTGGCTCACCCTCCGGCGTGTTTGCAGCCGCCTGCGCAATCTCTGTCGGCGCGCTTTCCTGATAAGGTGGAGAGATCATATCCATCCAGAAACCCGGGCGGAAAATCGAAAATGCGATTAGCAGGAGCAGCACACTTTCGATAATATTATTCCGGGTGAAGAAGTAGCCCATGGTTCCGGCTGCAAAAAGCAGCATGGCGATCGTTGCCGTCACAAAGACGAAGATGCCTTCAGCCCACGAGACATCGATCAACAAAAGGTCGGTGTTAAAGATGAACAGGAATGGCAGGGCCGCCGTGCGCATCGAATAGAAGAATGCCACAAAGCCGGTCTTAATCGGATCGCCGCCAGACACGGCTGCCGCCGCGAAGCTGGCTAGCCCCACGGGCGGCGTGACATCGGCCATAATGCCGAAATAGAACACGAACAGATGCACCGCGATAAGCGGGACGATCAGTCCGTTTTGCTGGCCGAGCGTCACGATTACGGGGGCAAGCAACGCGGAGACGACGATATAGTTCGCCGTTGTCGGCAAACCCATTCCAAGTATAAGCGACAGAATCGCCGTTAGGAACAGGATACCCATAATATAGCCGCCCGAAAGCTGCTCCACGACTTCAGCAAGCGCCGAGCCAACGCCGGTCTGACTGACTGCGCCGACGATAATGCCAGCCGTCGCCGTGGCGATAGCGATGCCGATCATATTGCGCGCGCCGGAGACCAGCCCCTCAAACAGCTCCCGGAAGCCGCGAACAACCTGTCCGCCAAAATCGCGCCCGCCACGGAAGATTGAGAAAAGCGGCCTTTGCGTGACGAGAATGAAAATCAGGAAGGCTGATGCCCAGAATGCAGACAGGCCAGGCGACAGACGCTCAACCATCAGCGCCCAGACGAGCACGACGACCGGAAGAATGAAGTGCAGCCCGGACCGGATCGTCGGACCGGGAACCGGCAGCTTGACCACCGGGGCGTTAGGATCATCCAGCTTCAGATCGGGAACACCCGACGCATAGGCCACAAGAGCGGCGTAGACAAGGAACAATCCGATGGCGACCACCCAGCTTGCGCTATCGCCAAGAACGGCCGGGTCTCTGATCCAGCCGAGGCCGTAATAGACACCGAGCGAGATCGCACAAAGCGCAATAACGCCGATCAGGAAACCCATGACGCGCTGCACCCAGGGCTTGGGCTCAACCGCGCGGGGCAGACCTTCCATACCTGCCTTCATCGCTTCCAGATGCACGATATAGACCAGCGCGATATAGGAAATCACGGCCGGCAGGAATGCGTGGGTAACAACGTCGAAATAGGGGATGCCGACATATTCAGCCATCAGAAAGGCCGCCGCGCCCATGACCGGCGGCATGATCTGTCCGTTAACG
>CAZMAC010000009.1:0-18207 GCA_964564085.1 uncultured Hyphomicrobiaceae bacterium | reverse complement strand
GTATCGCACAAACGCATGGCGAGGTGACTACGATCAAGCGGATCGCCAGGCTGGAGCTAGGGTAGGCAGGGCGTTTTCGTGTTTTATGTTGCTTGTGTCATTGGCATAGTTGAAGAGAAGTTGAGGTTTATTGGTTGAAAATCCGTACACTCATCATTGCCAGCTCGGTCAGTACGCCGCCCGCCACCATCGCTGCGATCCATTTCAAGCCACGGGCAAAGCCTCGCCGGTAATTCGTTTTTATACGGACGGTAACGATCTGATCGGGAAGCGCTGTGTCGCCGATTAACCCGTTCTGGCCGATGCTGCGAGCGGCGACAATAAGTTGTAGCCTGCGCTCACCGGACTGGTGAGGCGTAATCATCCAGCGCCAGCGCCCGTAAGTTTCGGCATCGTCAGGCCTGTCAAAAATCCATTGTGTTTCCGGGGTGAGCGGCTCGATTGTAAAACCGCCATCAGGCGCACGCAAAGCAACACTCATCGTCTGCGTGACCGTGATGTTATGTCTAACGGGCGTAGCGCGGCCTTCCAATCCGCGCGAGAGCATGTGCGTTTCCTCGCGAGAGATTCGGACCTCGATACGCTCCGGGGTTTCGGCTCGCATCCGGCGCGGAATATTCTCGATAAGGCGGCCGGCCAGCACGTCCTCGGGCCGAGATCTGCGTCTTGTGCGGCTCTTTTCTTGCTCGGCGCCGGGGGCCTGTTTTGGCTTGGGCCGTAATGCTTTCGCCTTACGTTTTTCCTTTTTCGATGGAGAAGGCGGCGGCGCAGGTGCGGGAACCTGCGGTTCCATCCAGGGCTTTACAGTACCGCGGCCAAGGCGCATTTCATCAAGACGCCTTGACGGCGGCACGGACGGTTCGGCGCGTTGTTCGATCGCCCTGGCCGCTGAACCATTTTCGAAGCCACTGCGATTTATTTCAGGTCGCTGCCTTCCAGCGGCTGCGGGTGACCTCGGCGATGTCGCAGCGGATGGGCCTTGTGCAGCAACAGGGCGCGTGCCAGCCTCTGCTTCATCCTTGTCCACCGGTCTCCGCCCGACCGTGTCACGGTATGGGACGGATCGCGCGCCCCATTCTCTGGTTTCAGATTGCCGCGTCTCACCGAAATCTGCCTGCACCGGCTCAGATGGTATCGGCTTGGCGTCCTCCTTGGCGATCTCATTATTGAGCTCAAGCGGCTCCTCTTGAATCATATCGACTGAGAGAGGGACTGCTTCGCTCTCAGAGCCCGCATTTGGCGATGAGTAAGGATGCCCCGTTTCCTCGCTGGGGGAACGCTCATCCAAATTTGTAGCATTATTCGCGCGTCCCGGTTCTGGTCCTGCTTTATATTTGGGATCTGCTCGAGGGTCGGGTGCGGTGCGAGCAGATGGCGCATCGGCTGTTGGTTTTCGGGCGCGGGCGGCGCTTGCGGCCGGCGACATGCCACGATTGGCGTATAGCCAGGTCACGCCTCTGGAATAAGAAAATCCGTTACGCTTTAGAATATCGGATGCTATGCTGTCGGTTTCACGTGACAAGGCGGCGATGACAAAAGCTGCATCGACCTCGTCGCAATTGAGCCGGTTGGCATCGTCTGAGGCGGTCTGCAGAACCCGTTCAACCTTGTAGCTTGCGTGCAGATCGAAGTGGCCGGGCGTGTAGAGGGTCGCTAAATCACCGTTTACCGTCTCTGTGATCTCAGTCCGGATTGAGGGCAGGTCAGCGCCGATACCCTCAAAAATTTCAGCCACGGCCGGATCGTCAAGGAGCGCATAAAGTAAGTGTTCCAGCGTTACGTAGCGGTGCGAGCGTTGCTGGGCAACGGAAATTGCTCGCTTCATTGAGAGCGACAAATAGGCCGATTGGGGCAGATCGGTCATGAATCCCGATGTCTCGGCCACACAGACCTCCGGAAGCTTAACGAAGTGTGAACACTCACATTTGACATAGCCCAATCCGGGTACAATCGAAAGGCCTTTACGGTCACAATCCAGTGCCTGCGTAAATGTTTATCACAAGGCGTTGAGCCGCTATAAGATCGTACAAACGCCAATTTTTTGAGCTAGAGCTATGACGACGCAAGATACCCCGCCTGAGAGCCCGATAAGCCCGCATGCTCATGCCGTGATTTTGTCCGAGGCGCTGCCCTATATGCAGCGTTACGACCAGGAAGTGGTGGTCGTAAAATATGGCGGGCACGCTATGGGGGATGCCGAGCTGGCGGCATGTTTTGCGAAAGACATCACGCTTTTGGAGCAATCCGGCGTCAAGCCGATTGTCGTACATGGTGGCGGGCCGCAGATAGGGCGATTGCTCGACCGGCTCCAAATCCAAAGCGAATTCGCCCACGGTCTACGCGTGACCGACGCCGCGACTGTCGAAATTGTTGAAATGGTTTTGGCCGGATCGATAAATAAGCAGATTGTGGCCGAGATTAACAAAGCGGGTGGCCGCGCTTGCGGTATCTCGGGCAAAGACGCCAATCTGATGATTGCCAAGAAATTGGAGCGGCGTGTGCGCGATCCCGACTCCAATATCGAACAGGTGATCGATCTTGGCTTTGTCGGTGAACCCTTCGCAGTCAATCCACGGATTGTCGACGTGATCGCGGGCGGCGACCTTATCCCGGTCGTTGCGCCCATCGGTATCTCAAAAGACGGCGTGACGTACAACATCAATGCCGACACCTTTGCCTCGGCGCTGGCCAGTGCAATGAAGGCCAAGCGCCTGTTGTTGCTGACCGATGTTGTTGGTGTGCTTGACAAAAATGGTGCTCTGATACCGAAGCTGACCGTCGAGGACGCCCGCGCCTTGATTGCTGACGGCACCATTACTGGCGGGATGATCCCTAAGGTTCAGGGCTGTATCGATGTGGTCGAGGCCGGGGTCGAAGGCGTGGTGATTATTAACGGCAAGGTGCCACATGCCGTCTTGATCGAGCTGTTTACTCGGCATGGTGCAGGCACGCTGATCGGACAGGGTTAGCGAAAGGGGCCTACGCCTTTCGCCGCTAAGCAGGCATTCATTGGTTTGCCAACCAATGAATGCCTGCTTAGATTCCTTTGTTTTCGCAGAGTTTTTTCGCAAAACCGGAAGGGCCACTTTTGCGAACTCTGCTTAGCTTTTATTCTGTGGAGGGCAATCCGCGTTTTTCTCAAAACTCGGTCGCCTCTCATTGGTTATCGCCGCGCATAATCAATTTGTGATCACGCGCTTTGTGATTCGCGGTTTGACGAAAACGACTTAGGATAAACGCATATTAAGCATGAAGGTCAGTTATGAACGCCGATGATCTCAAGACGCTACAAGCGCCGATTAAGGAGCGTTACCGTGAAGCGCCGGACGCCGCGCTTATGACGCTGAAGGCGGAGGGCGAAGTCGGGGAGGGCGTAACATGCTCGGTCCAGACTGCCAAAGCCCTGGTGGAAGCCGGTCTGCATCCGGCAACAGGCGGCAGCGGTCTGCAATCCTGTTCGGGCGACATGCTGCTTGAAGCGCTGGTGGCGTGTGCCGGCGTAACTCTGAACGCGGTCGCGACAGCGCTCGGCCTTGATATTGGGAATGCGAAAGTCCGCGCCGAAGGTGATCTCGATTTTCGCGGGACGTTAGGCGTGGCCAGGGATGCACCCGTCGGCTTTCGGGATATCCGCCTCACATTCGACATCGATGGCAATTTGACGCCGGATCAGCGAGACACGCTTCTGAAACTGACGGAACGCTACTGCGTGGTTTATCAGACTTTGAAGAATGCGCCGCCCGTCGTGGCGACGATACCGTAGCACGAAACCAAAGCTTTTTCAGAACCGGGATCGGAAACGGCAGTTATTTTGCCGATGGGTGAAAGCGCGGTGTCCCTCGGAACCTCCGCGCTTTCACAATCGCTCGCTCGCTATTTTAGCGGCGCTTCCACACGCTGAAAGCTGTAATTCACGCCAACTTTCAAAGTGTGAATGTCGTTTTCATGCTCGAAGAAGTCCCCGTCGATATTGCTTGACCGATCATCGCCGAAATCCATATAGAGATATTCGACTTTCATCGACATATTCGGCTGAAACGCATATTCCATTCCCGCGCCGAGCGTCCATCCGGTATGGACTTCTCGCAGCTTGGTGAAATCCGAGGTATCGACAACACCGCCGGAAATCTCTCCGGCCCGGTTTTCGATATCGGCGAAAGCAAATCCGCCCTTCACATAGCCAAGCCACCGGTCTTCACCATAGCCCAGGCGGGCGGCCAGCGTTCCGTAGCCGCCATATTTGGCTTTGGCAAATCCGTCCGAGTTTCGTTCCGTATCGTCGGCGGCCAGATAGCCGATATCGCTTTCCAAACCGAAGACAAATGCATCGGTCTGCCAATTATATCCCAGCGTGACTCCGCCAAGCCATCCATAGGGGTGATTATTAAAGCCATCGACAGTGCCGTCAAAGGCATCACCATTTCCTGAACCTGGCAAGTTGAACGAAGAAGACGAGCCCCAGCCATAGCCGAGATGGCCGCCAATATAGAATCCCGTCCATGAAAAGTAGGAAGATGGAACGACGATTGGATCGCCGTAATCCTTATAGCCGCCGCGGTTATAGTCCCCTAAATCTGCTGCGCTGGCCGGGCTCCAGGCAACCGCCAAACATGCAAACGCGAACGCAAAACGCGACGCAACAAACACATACTTATACATTGCTCTCTCACTAAAACTGATCTGAACAAAAGGCCTCAGGCCCCCCGATTGTCTCCGGAGAGAAAATCAACGCATACGCCACGGCTCCGCCGGTTCGAGTGGCCGCGTGCAACATACACATTTTTCGCGTAAAAGTTGTTTTCATTCTCAGTTATGCAGCCATAAATTGCTTTTTCGAAAGCGACTGCGTCTATTTTACAACTTATGCATGCAAGTGAATTTGTCTTTTTCCAGCTTTAGGGCCTTTTCACAGCCGAGGTTAAGCCGCACTATCGTCTCTCACCCGACCGGCTTAAGAGGTAGATATGCGTCCCGCTCCCTTTTCGTTTTTGCGTCCTACTCTCCCAGCTCCCGGGACTGCTTTCGCGGTCGCGGCCCTTGTCTTTCTTTGCTTTATGCCCGCCGCTGAGGCGCAGCGCGCCGACGATCCGGCTGCGGCAGCTTTAATATCCAGGAATGCGCGCTTCCATCCGGTTGTCGCCCAAAACGGCATGGTTGCGGCGCAGGACAAACTTGCCGCCGAGGTCGGTGCAGATATTTTGCGAAAAGGCGGCAACGCCATCGATGCTGCGGTCGCGACCGGTTTTGCCATGGCTGTGACACATCCTCAGGCCGGAAATCTCGGCGGCGGCGGCTTCATGCTGATTGCGCTTGCGAAAGAGAAAAAGGTTGTCGCCATCGACTATCGGGAAATGGCGCCCGAGGCCGTTACCCGAGACCTGTTTCTCGGAGCGGATGGCGAGGTCGATAATGAAAAGGCCCGCTTCAGCCATGCCTCCGCCGGCGTTCCGGGGACAGTCGCCGGGCTGGTCCATGTTCTGGAAAAATATGGCACGATGAGCCTCGCCGAGATTATGGAGCCCACGATCCGCCTCGCCGAAGAGGGGTTCCCAATTCCTTATGGCCTGGCTTATGCGCTGGCGAAAAACCGCGAGCGATTTTCAAAAGATTCCTCGTCGGTTCGCTATTTTCTGCATTCCTCAGGCCGCCCTTACGATGCGGGCGAAACGCTCAAACAGCCTGATTTGGCTGGAACGCTTAAGGCGATTGCCGAAAAGGGACAGAGCGGTTTTTACGAGGGCGCGGTCGCCGAGCGCATCGTCGCCGAAATGAAGACCGGAAACGGTCTCATCACGCTTGAAGATTTGAAAGCATATAAAGTCGTCGAGCGCGCGCCGGTTCGGGGCACCTTCCGGGGGTATGAAATTGCCTCAATGCCGCCGCCCTCCTCTGGAGGGACGCATCTTGTTCAAATGCTGAATATTCTTGAAGCTTACGATTTGAAAGCGTCGGGACATAACAGCGCCGATTATATTCACAAGCTCGTTGAGGCAATGCGCCGAGCCTATGCTGACCGTGCAACCCATATGGGCGATTCCGATTTCTGGGATGTTCCCTTGGATTGGCTGACCAGTGGTGCCTATGCCGAAAAACTGCGCGCCACAATCGATCTGACGAAAGCGTCGAAATCATCGGATATTTCCGCTGGGACGCCGCCACCCCGGGAAGGCGAGCAGACAACGCATTTCTCGGTCATGGATACAGACGGCAATGCGGTTGCCAATACTTACACGATAAACTTCGCCTTTGGCAGCGGCTATTCCGTCGATGGCGCAGGTTTTCTTTTGAACAACGAAATGGATGATTTTGCCGCCAAACCCGGCACGCCCAATGCTTACGGACTGATCGGCGGCGACGCCAATGCTATTGAGCCGAGAAAGCGCCCGCTTTCTTCGATGACGCCAACCATCGTACTGAAAGACGGCGAGCCCTTTATCGCTACTGGCAGCCCCGGCGGCAGCACAATCATCACCGTCGTTATGCAGATTTTGCTGAACACGCTCGAATTCGACATGAATATTGCGGAAGCGACCGCCGCCCCGCGCATTCACCATCAATGGTTGCCGGACAATGTCATCACAGAGCAAGGGGTCTCACCCGATACGCTCAAGCTTCTTGATGAACGCGGTTTCATCTTGCCGCGCGGCGATGACGGTAAGCTGAAACATCGCGTCCTTGGACGGACGAATTCGATCATGCGTGAAAAAGGCTATCTGTTTGGCTCCGCCGATCCCAGAGCTGCAGATGGAGCGATTGCGGGATATTGATGAAAAACGTTAACACACAGTGAATTTTGAATAAAATTTTATCCAAAAATGTCTTTATGAGCTAGTCGTCAAAAATTTTTACATATCCGTACCAAAATTTTCCAATAATACAGAATATTGGCGATTTTTTACTATAATTCATTACAAGTAAAAAATTGAAGAGACATCATGGTCTAGTCAAAATATCTCTGCTGGGGAAGAATTTCAGAGGAGTAAACCATGATGTCGATAAAAATGGCGTTGGCAGCCATCGCGATCGGTTTCGCTGCTTCTGTCAGCGGAGGGACTTCGGCCGAAGCCGCGTCGATATCGCTTGAGCCACTTGCTGCGGTCTCAAAGCAGACGTCGGCGCAAAGCAGTATTTTCCAAAAAGTGACTTATGGATATTGTCGCCGCTGGCGTCATAGATGCGCTGACCGGTGGGGATGGCGTACACGTGGCTATCGCCGCTGTATGCGCCGCCATGGTTGCGGTTATAAACCGCACCGCTGCCGGTTCTGGCGTCATGAATGTGCCGACAGGTGGGGCAGGAAAACCCATCGCTTTTATCGCTGCCTTCGCAGACATGGCTGCTAAGACCGAAAGCTGACCATTTCGTCCAGGAGGCATTATTTCACGTTTCATAAAATCAGTTGTCCTGCCACGCAGGGCAAGATGACAAAGACCCGTGGATAGGTAGGGCGGCGCCAATTTGGCCGCCCTATTTCCATGTCTTTGCCGCGTTCTGCGTTCAATGTGCAGACAGATAAGCGATCCGCAATGCCCCAATTGCCAGAGCTACCAAGCGCAATTCTTCATCGCCGGTACATTTTATAGCTAGCAAGCTTGTGAAATCAGTTGAATTGAACGAGCAGCTTGCTGGCACGAAAGTCATGTTCACCAGTCGTGCGGACCAAGATCGAGCGCTTAAAGGAACTCATGAACCTGGCATGACTTCTCAAATCGTGAAGTTCGCTCGGTTTAGGAGTGCCGGTAAGCGGAGAAAGGAGCAAAGGATTATGCCTGTAGACCGCTTTCATGGGCAGCACACAACCGAATCGCCGGAGGCTGTCGCCGCGTTCGAAGAGGCTGTCGAAGCTGTCGCAGCACATCGCCCGGTTGGTGATACGCTAAGCCGGGCGCTTGAGGCCGATCCCAATATGATTGCGGCTCATGTCCTCTCAACCTTCGGCGCGATCCTGCTTGGCCGTGCGGAAACAATCTCACTCGCGGCTGAGACCCATAAGAAGCTAAAAGGCGCGGTTCAAAACCAACGGCATCTTACGGCTGGCGAACAGGCGCTTGTGGAGTCGCTCGACTGTGCGGTCGCCGGATATTGGCGACGCGCGGCAAAACGGTTGGAGCTGCATCTCGAAACGGCGCCGGAAGATTTCCTGGCCGCTAAGATCGCTCATGCCCTGCGATTCCTGCTTGGAGACCGTGAAGCCATGGTCCGGCTCACTGGCAATCTCGTCACACGGGCGCCTGAGAGCGGTGCTGGTTATGGTTTTCTTCTTGGATGCCATGCCTTTTGTCTTGAGGAAACTGGCTCTTATGCGGAGGCAGAGGCTTGCGGCCGCAAGGCGGTCGCCAAGGAACCGGCCGATAGTTGGGGACTCCACGCTGTTTCGCATGTCTTTGAGATGACGGGACGCGCGGAAGAAGGGCGCGAATGGCTGAGTGCATCCCGCCCAACCTGGTCGCGCTGTAACAATTTTTCCTTTCACATGGCCTGGCATTTGGCCCTTTATCATCTCGAAACCGGCGACCATGAAACGGTCCTGACGCTTTATGATGAAGAGATCCGTCCACAACAAACGGATGATTTTCGCGACATGTCCAATGCCGTATCAATGCTGTGGCGGCTTGAACAGGAAGGTGTCAATGTTGGTGACCGCTGGCAGCCGCTATACGAAATCGCCTATCGCCGCCGCAAAGATACGACTTATATCTTTGGATCGCTGCATTATCTGCTTGCACTGATCGCGTCGGGCGATCTTCGGGGGGCGGAGGAATTAATCGATGCGCTGCGCGAGCGTAAAGGTGAAGATAGCGATCAGGCGCGTGTCGCCCGTTATATTGGGTGGCGCGTTGCCCAAGCGCTGCTTCGCATGCCGGGGCATTGCGCAAAATCCGGATTATGTCTTGCTGAAATGGCGAAACGGTTGCCTGTCATCGGAGGCAGCCATGCACAGCGGGACGTTTTCATCCGCTCGCTGATGGCAGTGGCGATGAGGAGCCAGGATTATCCCTCGCTGCGCGCGATTACTTCGCTGCGTCACGAGTTGCGCCAGGAAGACCGTTTCGATCGGACGATCGCCGCGCGTATGCAGAGCGGCACGGCAACCGGCTTATTGAAGATGCAGCACCAAAGCGATCATTTTGCGCTCATCAGACTGATCTAGAGCATTTTTAAGCGAAGTGGATACCGGTTTGCGTGAAGAAAATGCGCAAAAACAACAAATTAGGGCCTCGTTCTGATTCCGTGTGAACGGAACAGGCTCTAGAATTTTTGGATATTTCAGGAGGTTAGACGTGACACTGTTTAAACGCTTGGGTGGTCTCATTGTTATTGTGGCGGTTCTGGCCGTCGGCGCCACCTACTATTACGCTAACACGGCCGAGGCAAAGGGGCCGGTCAACACTCTGGGCAGCAATGAGGGTGTTGCCATAAGGGGCTATGATCCGGTGGCGTATTTTACCGAGGGTGCGCCGCGTAAAGGTAAGTCCGAACATTCAGTTGAGCGTGAGGGTGTGACATGGCTCTTTGCCAGCGCAGAAAACAAGACGCTTTTCGATGCAAACCCTGAAAAATACACGCCCGTTTATGGTGGGTACTGCGCCTATGGGGTCGCCCAGGGCTATCTTGTGAAAATTGAGCCTGACGCCTGGGCAGTTCGTGATGGCAAGCTCTATTTGAATTACGACAAGTCGGTCCAGAAAACATGGTCGGAAAAGCCGGACGCTTTTATCGAGGAGGCCAACCACAAATGGCCGGACCTGATCGCAAAAAAATGATCACTTAATTAATGTCGGGATCACGAATTTTCTGCCATCCAAATATGCGTAAGATTCTGTCGTAGCGCATGACGCAGAAGAATCGTGTAACCGTTGGAGATCGATCATGAATGCACAAGCTCAAAGATTGTCGGGTGATCAAACCAGCGTTGGCAGCATGCTCGTTACGCTTCTCATCGTGGGTATTGCTTCCGTTGTGATTTGGGAAATCTGGGCGCGCCTCATAACGCCCCTTATCATCGGCGGACCTTTGGAGCCTGCCGGATTGGTGCAAGCCGTTTTCGGTTTGAGCGATCGGACCATGGCTGAAGCCATCCACTTCGCAACGGGGCTTATTGCTTATCCATTTGGTTATATATTCATTGCCAGGCCGGTTGCGAAGGCCGTTCTACCCGGCCTGCCCTGGTGGATCACAGCTCTGGTCTATGGTGCGGCTCTGTGGGTATTCGCGCTTTATTTTATGGCGCATTTAGCAGCAGGCTTTCCGGCCTTTCTAGGGTTTCAGCCGATTGCCTGGGCTTCACTGGTCGGGCATTTGCTTTTTGCACTCGCGGGAGGCGCTATCGTCAATGCTCGCCTTGGATGAAGAAAGACAAAGGAAAGTATTTATGTGCTTTCCTTTTTTCCGCTCTCACACTATTAAGCTCCACCACCTTCACAGAACCATGAATAGATGAACCGCATTGCCGACCTGATCGCTCAGACACTCTACGAACATGGTGTTCGCCATGCATTTGGTATGCCGGGCGGTGAGGTCGTCACCCTAATCGATGCTCTTGAAAGGGCCGGCATACGCTTTGTGCTCTGCCGCCACGAAACAGCGGCGGCGATCATGGCGGCGGGCGCTTCAGCCGTCACCGGCGCGCCCGGTCTTCTTGTGACAACTTTGGGGCCAGGACTTGCCAATGCTGTGAATGGTATCGCGGATGCATCGCAGGAACATGTGCCGCTCATCGTCCTATCCGGTGTGGTGGAACACAGCATTCGCGGACGCTACACCCATCAAATTCTCGATCAAGCCGCGCTCATGCAACCGCTCGTTAAGGCAAGCTTTGAGATCGAGCCGGAAGCTGCGGCGGCTACGACCGCACGTGCGCTGCGTCTTGCCCAACGCGCGCCCATAGGCCCGGTTCACCTTCAACTTGCACCGGACAGTGCGGCAAAAAACGCCGCTGAGCATAAGCACGCAGTCTGGCCGCCCCGGCGTTTGAGCGTTGGGGCCGATGTGACAAGCGAAGCCGTGACCGAAACTGCCCGGCTCTTGCACACTGCGAAACGTCCGCTGATCCTCGCCGGGCTTGAGGCTGTTCGCGACGGAGCCGGACCGGCAATATTGAGCTTAATGGACTGCTTTGGCATACCGCTTATTACGACGTATAAAGCGAAAGGGCTTGTGGACGAAACACATCCACTCGCTCTTGGCGGTGCGGGCCTGTCACCCCTTGCCGATAACGAACTGCGTCCGCTTTTGAAGAATGCCGATCTCGTTCTGCTTGCGGGATATGATCCAATCGAGATGCGTGCCGGCTGGCTCGATCCGTTCTCTCCAAATGCCGAGATCATTGAGATCACCACCTGCCAAGCCGATCACGGAATGCACGCCGCGACGCTGCTGGCGGAAACCTCGCCGCGAATGTTTCTTGAAGCTTTGGGGCGCGGCTCGGAAGCGCAACCAGCCAAACGCGTCTGGTCTGACAGCGAGCCGATGGCGGTGCGCGAACGTCTCGATGCTATTTTCGCGCCTCCAAAAGACTGGGGACCGCACGCGATTTTCGATGTGCTGCAAAACATGCTCCCGGAGACAGGGATTGTCACAGCCGATAGCGGCGCACACCGCATCCTGCTAAGCCAGCAAATTAAGATCCGGCGTCCGCTCGGCCTGATGCAATCGGCCGGTTTTTGCACGATGGGCGCGGCCGTTCCGCTCGCGGCTGGGGTAAAGCTCGCGGAGCCCGATGTGCCGGTCATCGCTGTGCTCGGTGATGGCGGACTGGAGATGGGGCTTGGGGAACTCGCGACACTCCGGGATCAGCGCGTGCCTGTCATTATTATCGTGTTACAAGATCAGAGTCTGGCTCTCATCGAACTCAAACAAGCCAAAGCGGGGTTAGACCGTTGCGGGGTTACACTTGGGGCAAGTAAGTTTGAGGACATTGCCTCAGCTCTCGGTGGAAAAGGCTGGCGCGTAAGGTCTCGCGCCGCTTTTAAAGCCGCTCTTTCAGCCGCCCTTCAGGAAGACAGTTTCACTGTCATCGCCTGTGACATTCAGGTCAGTGATTATGCAGAAACATTCTAGTCCGCCTGCCGGCCAGCGCGATCCCCGTCTCGATTTTTTCCGGGGCATCGCAATGTTCATCATTTTGATTGCCCATACGCCGAATAATTCATGGGTCAATTGGATCCCGGCGCGTTTCGGCTTCTCCGACGCAACGGAAATATTCGTATTCTGCTCCGGCATGGCCTCAGCGATTGCCTTTGGCCGCATTTTCGAAACGCAGGGCCTGTTCATGGGGACGATGCGCATTCTGCATCGTGTCTGGCAGGTCTATTGGGCGCATATCGCGCTTTTCTTTGCTGTGGTCGCCGAATTGCTCATCATCGACAGTCTTCTCGATCCCGTCGGTAAGGGGTTTTCGGGCAGCTACAATCTTGCGATTTTCTTCGACAACATCCGCGATAGCCTTATAGGTCTCATGACGCTGACCTATGTGCCCAATTACTGGGACATCTTGCCGATGTATCTGGGGATTCTTCTAATGCTCCCGGTCGTGATGTGGCTGCGAGGCCAGCACCCGCTCGCGCCGTTTGTCTTCTGCGCTGTGGTTTGGGTCATGGCGGGGCAGGGATGGCTTAATTTGCCTGCGGAGCCTTGGAGCGATCGCCCCTGGTTCTTCAATCCATTCGGTTGGCAGCTCGTTTTCTTTACCGGCTTTGCCTTCATGCGCGGCTGGCTGCCGACACCGCCGATACGCAAAGATCTGCTGATCGTCAGTGGTGCGATCCTATTGCTGATCCTGCCGTTTTCAACGCATCTCTGGCTTCAGCAACTTACATTTCTGGATCCAATTCGGCCGGGGCCGTGGTTTGTCACGAAGACCAATTTAGGCATCTTGCGCTACATCCATTTTCTGGCGCTCGCATATGTCGCCTATTCCGCAGTGACAGTGCTCGGCCCGCGCCTCAGCGGACTGTTTGTCGACATTTGCCGTAAAGTCGGTCAGCAATCGCTCGCCGTCTTTGTGTCCAGCATGTTTCTGGCACAAGGTCTCGGCACGATCCTTTATCTGACCGGGAAAACCTTTCTCGCGGTTACGCTGGTTAACTTTTTGGGCTTTGCATTGCTGATCGGTGTTGCCTATGTCGTAAGCTGGTTTAAATCAACGCCGTGGAAAAAGCCGCGCTATCCGAGCCGGGGAAAAACGACAGTTGCGGCAGGTAAAAAAGAGAAAAACAAAGCTGACGACGAGCCGGATTTCGAGGATACGGACGGCTATGCGCGCCAGCTCGCGGGTTCAAAAGTGTCGCCAGCAGAGTAAGCTGTCTGCCGGCGTGTCTTATCTAAGCCGGGTCCAAGGCCCGGAGAGATAGCTGGCCGCAATCTTGCTCATCGTGCTCGCATCATCTTTGCTGGCACTCAGATTCCGTATCTGAATTGACCACTGATTTTCAACGGAAATAAAACGGCATTGTGAAGCGCCGATTGGCGGGCGTCGTGCCTCGCGGCGCTCTTGGAAACGGAGCCGCGCGCCGCAGGGCCGAAAGGGCTGCCCGGTCAAGGAACGCATTTCCGCTTGAACGGCTCAGCCGCACATAGCTCAGCCGCCCTGCCGCGGTCAATCCAAAGGCAACGATCACGGTTCCTCTTCGTCCGGAGACGCCGCGCGGGCTGTTTCGGGCGATATGGGCGCGTACGAGCGCACTGTAGTTGCGGATTTGCCCTTGGCTGGCCGAAATCGCCGCGCTTTTGGTGTTGCTGCGCTTTTGGGTGCTCGCTCGCGACCGAGAGCCTTTTTTGACAGCCTGTCTCGAATTGTTTGTCTTAGGCTTTCGCCGTTTTTTCCCGCGCTCTTGCGTTTCTTGCTTTGGGCTATCCCGTTTTATTTCTGTCCTTGGCGGCGCGGCGGTTTGGGTTGCTTTTTCCGGCTTTTCTTTTCCGGAAACCGGCTCTTGAAAAGTCTCACTTTTTGCAGTTTTTGGTTTGGCTGTCTCCTCCAGAGGCTTTTTCGCCTGTGGAGCGGCTTTTTCAGTGGTCCGGCTTTGGGCCGGATCGTCAGATGATTTGTCTTTAGGCTGATGAGCTTCCTGCGAAGAAGAGCCGACGGCCTCGTTCGCAGATGCTTGCGAGGCGTCGGGCGTTTGTGTAGCAGAGTCCAGAACTTGCGTCGGCACAAGATTGAGGCTGATCGCGGAAACGGGCCGATCAGTGGCGCCCGCGCGTTTGGTCTCGCCCAGAAGCAAATAGGCAGCGCCTGCATGAACGGCGAGTGACAGAACAATGGCGAGCGCACCGTGCCACCATATTTGCCGATGCGGCACCAAATCACTCGCCCTTTTTGACCGCGATCAGTCGGATGGCTGTGAGACCGCCATCGCGTAAGGTCTGAAGCAGCGGAAGGATCACGGAAGCCGGCGTGTCGCGATCCGCTTTGACGTATAGCCGGTCACCCGTCGCGTCACTAAGGCTTTTCCTTATGATTTCAACGACTTGGTTCGTTTCCACGCGGCTGCCATCGAAGGTCATCGTTCCATTTGCCTCAACGCTCAGAATTGGGCTTTGCGTTCTGATGGCTCCTTCAGTCGCAATCTCGGGTGGGTCAATCTTCAGAGCATCGTTCATCCTCAATGTGCCGGAAATAAGAAAGAAGGTCAGTAGCAGAAAAACGACGTTGATCATCGGAATCAGCCGGTCGTCCCGGTTCGAGGGTCGCCTGTTATCCGTAAGCGGATCGATTTGCCAATCCCCGCTGATGCCGCTGTCCCGTTTATATCTCACTCTGCGTTACTTTCCTTGTTGCCGGGAACGATGATGCGCGGTGTCGCGTTGCTTTGCTGTACAATCGTTAACACATCGATCAAGAGCTGTAGCGGTACACCGGGCTCGGGCGCAACGGCAAGGACGGGTTGTTCAGTATCCGGTGAAACTGACCCGTCAATCTGCCTTGCAAGCGATTCACGCAGCTCATTCAATGCTAAAGGCGCGGCTCCCTTAAGCCGGATCATCCCATCGGCTTGTATGGTCAAAAGCAGATTCTCAGCGCCGGGCCCGTCTCGGCGCAATTCGGAAAACTCGACACGCGCATAAAGCGTGAAGACAATAGCGGCAAAGCGCTCAAATTGCGTCACAAGCATAAAGAAGATCAGCAGAATGAAGGTGACATCGATCAGCGGCGTAAGTGACAGAACGGCACGCCGTCTGCGGCCCGGCAACTCGAATGTTCCCTTCGTTCCATCGATCACAACCGGCCTCGTGATACTTCCACGGCGGCAAGAAACCTGGCGAAAATCGTCGAGGCTTGCTGGCGGAAACCGTCAACGCGGTTTTCGAAGAGATTAAAGGCGACGATGGCCGGAATTGCGACGGCAAGACCGAGCGCTGTCGTCAGGAGCGCTTCCCAAATGCCACCGGCCAGAACCGCAGGATCGGCTTGTGCGCCGGACAGCTCAAGCGCTTGAAAGGCTTTGATCATGCCAAGGATCGTACCGAGAAGTCCTAAAAGCGGCGCTATAAGACCGATCAGTTCCAGCGTCCGATTATAGCGTGACAGCCGCAGAAGGTAAGATGTCGCTGCATCGCGCATATCCGCCTCGACCCGTGAGATCGGCGCATTGTCACGCAAAAGCTGTGCCCCGATAAGGAGAATACGCGCAATCGGCGCGGAAGAGGCCTCCAAGGAATGGATCGCATCAGCGTCCCGTTCGCCCACACGCCGCAAATACTCATTGGCCGCAGCCGTGCGGCCTAGCCGTGCCCGCATAAAGGTGAGAGCCTTGAGTAAGATCAGCCAAATCGAGATCACCGAGAGCGCGACGAGCACGGCCCCCACAGGACCGATCAAAGCGTAAATCCGCCGCGCTTCTTCGGCAAAAAAAGCATTGTCCATGACAACCTGCTATTCCTGATTGGGCGGAAGATAATCGAGTCTATATATTTATAGGAAAGACTGCGTGGCGCCGCGCTTTCAATTTCTTTGCATCTTAAAGCGGTATGCCGAACCGGCGCTCAGAAAGTCACATTATTTACAGCCCATGCCCCTGCCGCGGCTGCCAGACCGGCCAGAATCGCAGGCGGCAAAGTCTTGATCAACACGGACAGTAAAGTAGCAAAAGCCGCAAGCGCTTTTTCGCCCGCCTCCAAAAGTTCGCGGATGGCTTTGTAAAGTAGATAGATGACGGTGATGGCCGTAACCACGAGCAAAAGTTGCTTCCAAAGCGGCAAATTCCCCAGAGCTCCCCATGGCACACTGAGAATCTGGTCGACGGACCATCGCCAGATTGTTTCGATGAAGCCAAAAATTGCGGACAAGCCTTGTCTGAGAAACTGCAAGAGCTGATCAACGAATTGCATATCGAAATCCTTTCCCCCAAAGGCCTACCCGTGGCGCAAAACAAAGGTTGTGATGCCTATAGTTCGTCATAATGGGCATACGGCAGGCGTCAACTTTACGCTTGTAAATAGTTTGCCACGGATATCCGTTGCAGAAAATGTCAATATGAAGCCGTCAGATCGCTATAAAATTAAAGCCTGGGCGATCTGCTGAGAAAATGCTTGCTGTTGCCGCATTCAAAGCGCAGAGTCCGTCAGCGCTGGAGGCATCCGAGATCGCCTAAGCTGTGATCGAAGATTTCAGCTCGTCTTTTACACCCATCAATCATTCATCATGACTCCGATCATCAAGGTTTCGAACCTCTCAAAGATTTATGCCGGCGGCTTTCAGGCTCTCAAATCCGTCGATCTCGAAATTCGTCAGGGCGAGATCTTCGCGCTGCTTGGGCCAAACGGAGCTGGCAAGACAACGCTTATCAGCGTTATCTGCGGCCTCGTCAATGCGAGTAGCGGATCGGTATCGGTCGACGGATATGACATTGTCGACCAATACCGGGAAGCTCGCTCGCTGATCGGACTTGTACCTCAGGAGCTTACAACCGATGCTTTCGAGTCGGTTTGGGCCACGGTCAGCTTCAGCCGTGGGCTGTTTGGCAAAGCAGCCGACCCGGCTCATATCGAAAAAATCCTGAAGCAGCTTACGCTTTGGGAGAAACGTAAGAACAAGATTATGCAGCTGTCGGGCGGCATGAAGCGGCGCGTCCTGATTGCGAAGGCGCTTTCGCATGAACCGCGCATTCTTTTTCTCGATGAACCGACGGCCGGGGTTGACGTCGAATTGCGGAGGGAAATGTGGGAGGTGGTCCGCTCTTTGCGTTCATCAGGTGTGACGATCATCCTGACGACGCATTACATACAGGAAGCCCAGGAGATGGCCGACCGCGTCGGCATTATCAATCACGGCGAGATTGTTCTTGTCGAAGAAAAACAAGAGCTAATGCGAAAGCTCGGCAGAAAGCAGTTAACTCTGGAGCTGCACATGAAAGTCAATTCGATCCCCGAGGAGCTGAAAGCTTTCGATCTGGAAATGAGGGAAGACGGGCACCAGCTCATCTATACCTACGATACCCAGGCTGACCGGACTGGGATCACGGCGCTTTTGCGAACGCTGAATGAGGCGGGCATTCGTTTCAAAGACCTCAACACCACGCAAAGCTCCCTTGAGGAAATTTTCGTCGATCTGGTGAAGAAATCAGCATGAATTTTCAGGCGGTCAAAACAATCTATGTCTTCGAGATGACGCGTTTTTGGCGGACCCTCTGGCAGAGCATAGTCTCACCAGTCGTTTCGACCACGCTCTATTTCGTTGTGTTTGGCGCTGCGATCGGCTCGCGCATCAGCGAGATTGAAGGCATCAGCTATGGTGCTTTTCTGGTGCCGGGTCTTGTAATGCTCAATCTTCTGACACAAAGCATCGCCAATGCATCCTTCGGGATTTATTTTCCCAAATTTACGGGTACGATTTATGAGCTCATGTCAGCGCCGGTTTCCTTTTTCGAAATCGTTCTCGGCTATGTCGGAGCAGCAGCAACGAAATCTATGCTCATTGGCGTAATTATTTTGCTCACGGCCAATTTCTTCGTTCCGCTCAACATCGCTCATCCGCTCTGGATGGTTTTTTTCCTGGTTCTGACGGCGGTGACGTTCAGCCTTTTAGGCTTCATTATCGGGATTTGGGCCGATGGCTTTGAGAAATTACAGATCGTGCCCCTTCTCGTTATTACGCCGCTGGTTTTTCTGGGCGGATGTTTCTATTCAATCGATATGCTGCCGCCATTTTGGCAAACGGTCACGCTGTTGAACCCGGTCCTTTATCTGATCAGCGGCTTTCGATGGAGT
>CAZMAC010000008.1:0-18322 GCA_964564085.1 uncultured Hyphomicrobiaceae bacterium | reverse complement strand
CTACGACTGGGTTTCGGAGAGCATGATCGATCATACGGATCGGGCCGGACCGGTTCGAGTCGGCTGGCTTTTGACGCAATCAAAAGGTGGCGTGCTCTATGACGAGCCTGAGCGCGTCCGTTCCCTCGACGCGAACCGGGACCATGCAAAGTCCGCCTCGCGATGCCCGGCCATTCTCAATCTCGAATCACGCTATTTCGTCGTGAAGTGCCCCTTCAACATCCAAATCGGCTTTGACCGCGATGCCGGCGGTAAAGCCTGTCTGAAAAATATGCTGGCTGAGAAAAGTCCGGTGCGAGCCAATAAGCTCAGGGAGCTTGTGACATTGGTGGCAGAGGCGGAATGGCGCTACAAAGACCGTCCGATCCTTCAGATCAAAACGCCTTATCTCTTTCTGTCGGACGATCCTGTCTATATTTCGCAAGTTCCTCCCTTCATGCACTACCTTCCGGCGCCCTGGCCGGGAACGCTTTTCGGCGGACGGTTTCCGATCCATGTCTGGCCGCGTCCGATGATGTGGGCCTTTGAATGGCATGACATATCGAAGCCGCTGATCCTGAGGCGCGGTGATCCCTGGTTCTACGCCGGATTTGAGACGGCGCCGGCCGACCGGGCCATTACGTTTGTCGAAGCGGAAATGACGCCGGAGCTGGAAGCCTATACCGAGCAGATCTCCGGCGCGGTGAACTATGTCAATCAGACCTTTTCGCTGTTCAAGACAGCCGAGAAGCGCCGTCCGAGAAGCCTTCTCAAGCCGGTCGAACGACGCTAAACTGGCGGATCACTCACTAGAATCAATGGCCGCTCTGGGAATCCAAGCTGGCGAGAAGGTCGTCGCGGGTGAGCTGAAAATCCGACGCGATCCATTTTTCCTCCAGCTTGCGAAGCGTCTCGCCGAGACCGGGTCCGGGCGCGCATCCTCTCGAAATAAGGTCCTGGCCCTTCAGCGGAAAAACAGGCGGCTGCCACTGATCGGGGAGTGAGAATAATTTTTTCCATGCCTCCGTCGACGGCCCGTCATCTGTTCTCGACCAGGCCGTCAAGATACGCTCCAAGTAATTCCGTTCGCCAAGCTGATAAAGCACGCGGCGCGCGGGCCCAGCCTCCATTTCGCGATCGATTTCAGGTTCCAACGCCGCCATCGCAGTCAGTTGCGCCGTCTCCGCATTGGACAGGCGCAAGTGCTTCGACAGGCGGCCGGCGTCCTCTTCAACCATGACGGCCAGCGCAGCCAAGCGGCGAATGGGAACGGCGGTCAGACCCAGCTCAGCTTCAATGGCCGTCATACGCTCGTAATGAGAGAGCCTGACCACGCCTCCAAAAATTGCGATCAACAGGCCGCTCTCAACCATCGGCTCCAAAGCCAGCATCGGCTTTCGCGTAATGAGAATGCGCAAGAGCTCGGCGCGAATCCGCTCCGCTGAAAGCCCGGCCAGCCCGGCGCGCTCGTCAATACAGGCGGTTAGGCCGGCGAGATCCGGCAGATCGGCGCTGTAATCGGCTGTGAAACTGAAGAAGCGCAAAATGCGCAAATAATCCTCGCGAATTCGCTCCCGCGCAGATCCGATGAAGCGGACTTTCCGGCGATGAATATCCTCAAGCCCGCCCAGCGGGTCAAAAATCTGTCCCCGTTCATCTGCGTAAAGCGCATTGATCGTGAAATCGCGGCGCGAAGCGTCGGCCGTCCAATCCCGCGTAAACGCCACGGTCGCGTGCCGGCCATGCGTTTCGACATCCTGGCGCAGGGTCGTCACCTCGAACGGCATGTGATCGATGATGATCGTAACGGTGCCATGATCGAGGCCGGTCGGGACGGATTTCAGCCCGGCCTTTTCCGCCAGAGAGATGACGTCTTCCGGCGGTGCCGTCACCGCAAAATCCACATCGCTGACCGGCAGCCCCATAAGCGTATTGCGCAAGGCGCCGCCAACGATCCGTGCCTCATGACCGTCCCGATTCAGCGCTTGAAAAACAGCCTGAACCTGAGGACGTCGGAGCCACTCCGCGTTCGTCAGCATTTGAACATGCGTGCGATAGGGCATCTGTTAACGGCTTTAGGCACATGACCCGCTATTGGTCGGGGTTTTCAACGCGGCCCGGAACAATAACACCATCCTCAAAACGCGGCGGAACATATTTGCCGCCAGGATCGCCCGTCTCCCACTGGCCGAGATAGATCAGCCCGCCCAGCATCAGCGCAGCGCCGGCAGCGAGCAGCCAGAAGATCGGCGCATCCGCCAGGATTTCCTCATCCGGAGCCTTTTGCCTGCGCACATAGACATAGGCGAAATAGATGATCATCGGGAGAAGGAGGAGGAGCAGATTGACAAGGACAATCCTGATCATTCCGCATAAAGCCTTTCATACATGATACGTAAAATCCCCGCCGTCGCGCCCCAGATATATCTTTCTTCATAGGGCATGGCATAAAATTGACGTTTGCGGCCTTCCCATTGAAGGGTGTGGCGCTGGTGATTTGCCGCCGTCATTAGAAATTCCAGCGGCACTTCGAAAACATCGGCAACTTCCCTCTCATCCGCATTTAGCGCAATTGAAGGCTGAACGATAGCCAGAACGGGCACTATTCGATAGCCGGTACGTGTCTGATAGGGCTCCAGAAGCCCAATTGGCGTGACCAGCTCCGGCGCAAGGCCGATTTCCTCGTGGGATTCGCGTAAAGCTGTGTCAATGAGTGAGGCGTCCCCCTCCTCCAAACGCCCGCCCGGAAATGCGATTTGTCCCGCATGCGAGGAAAGATTTGATGCCCTCAAAGTTAAGATAATGCTAGCGGCCGGTTCACGGTCGATAACGCCGACGAGCACGCTCGCCGGCTTGAGACGGCTGAGAGGCTCAGAATTTTCCGTCATATCGGGATTGAGATCGTGATCGCCCCGTAATTCGCCTTCATGGCGTGCCAGATCCCGAACCGCCTCAATCGGCATTGAATGCCGCGCAACGCGGTTTCTGAAGTCTTTTGCCGTAAAGGGGCCGCCTTCTCTATCCATGCTAAGTGCCATCGCCTGATCTACATAGGAGAGAATTTGGCCAGGCGCCAGACAAACGGCCACGGAACTACAAGCTTGCCTGGATTGCAGGCCGCGTCAATTGCGCCCTAAATGCAAATAAAGAACATGCTTGCGCTCAGCCCCTCTTTCACCAGATAGTTGATAATAAGATAGTCACAGCCGGGATAGGCGGCGCTCATCCCCAAATGATAGGTAATTGGTAGCAAATGAGTCTGGCACAATCTGAAACCGATGTTGTTGAGCGGCTTGAAGAAACAAGCGCAAAATTTGTGCGCGTCCGGGAAGCGGCATCTTCGGTGATTTTCGGTCAGGAACATGTCATCGACCTGACATTGATTACGCTTCTGTCCGGCGGTCACGCCTTTTTGATCGGCGTCCCCGGTCTGGCCAAGACAAGTCTGGTGGAAACGCTCGGCCGCGTTCTCGGTCTGGACAATAAGCGCATTCAGTTCACCCCTGACCTGATGCCCTCCGATATTGTCGGTTCGGAGGTGCTGGAGGAAACGCCGAACGGTTCGCGCTCATTCCGCTTCATTAAAGGTCCGGTTTTCACCCAGCTTCTCATGGCCGACGAAATCAATCGTGCCAGCCCGAAAACCCAATCGGCGCTGCTGCAGGCTATGCAGGAACATCACGTGACCGTCGCCGGGCACCGTTACGACGTGCCTTCGCCGTTCCATGTTCTGGCTACGCAAAACCCGCTTGAACAGGAAGGCACCTACCCGCTTCCCGAGGCCCAGCTTGACCGTTTCCTTCTGCAAGTCGATGTCGATTATCCCGATATCGTCGCCGAACGCCGGATGCTGTTCTCCACGACCGGCACCGAAAACCGCCGGCCGGAAATGATTTTGTCCGCGCAGGAATTAATCACCGCCCAGCGTCTCGTCCGGCAAATCCCGGTTAGCGATCAGGTCGTCGATACGATCCTCAAACTTGTGCGCTCGGCGCGGCCGGGCACCGAGGAGGCGAGCGAACAGGTCAATAATTATGTCGCATGGGGCCCCGGTCCCCGCGCAAGTCAATCCTTGATGCTTGCCGTGCGGGCGCGCGCGCTGATGGACGGACGGCTCGCGCCTTCGATTGACGACGTCATTTCTTTGGCCGAACCGGTTTTGAAGCATCGTATGGCGCTCTCCTTTGCGGCACGCGCCGATGATGTCCCGATTTCGAATGTTGTTGCGAACTTGACCAAAGCGCTTGGGTAACAGACACTGATAGGATGCAAGAGTTGAAGGGGCAGGCAAAAGGCAGGTCCACTCACGATTTAGAGCTGTCGGCCCATGCACTGGCGCAGAGATTTCCCGCGCTTCTTGTCGAAGCAAGCCGGGTGGCTCAAACCGTGGCGCACGGCATCCATGGGCGGCGGCGTGCCGGTCCCGGTGAGACCTTCTGGCAATTCCGCCATTACGGCGTCGGCGATAGTGTGCCCTCCATCGATTGGCGGCGCTCGGCAAGCTCGGACCATCTTTATGTCCGCGAGCGCGAATGGGAAGCGGCCCATACATTATGGCTCTGGCCGGATCTTTCGCCATCCATGCGGTTTCGCTCTCATCTCGCCACAGATTCCAAGCGTGACAGGGCGCTGATCCTCGCCTTTGCAGTTGGCGAACTTGCCGTGGACGGCGGCGAGCGTATTGCCTTGTTTGGCGGCCGTCCGCCCTCTACGGGGCGAAAAACGATACAGAAAATGGCGCTGGAACTTGCGCGCCAGGAAACCGAGGGCGTCCCATTTGCCAGCCTGCCGCCCCGGCTGCCCTTAAGCCGTTTTTCCGAATGTCTTCTGTTCAGCGATTTTCTCGATCCGCCTGAAGAGATTGCAGCCGCCTGCGAGTACATTGCCGGTCAAGGCGTGCGCGGACATCTTATTCAGATTCTCGACCCGGCTGAGGAAACATTGCCTTATCAGGGCCGTGTCGAATTTGCAGGCGTTGAAAGCGGCGACCGCCTTCTTGCCGGACGCGCTGAGGATCTGCGCAATCGCTATGGGGAACGGCTCGAACGGCATAAGCAAGCGATTGCCGATCTGGCCCGGCGCCTCGAATGGTCCTATCTTCTCCACCACACGGACCGCCCTGCAGGCGAAACCTTGCTGGCCCTGCACACATATCTATCGGGCGGCGCATCAAGTTATAAGGCACAGAGCCCGTCAACAGCCAATCCGCCGAACGAAAACCAGATTGCGGATCGTGCCTCATGACGATCGGTGCACTTGGATTTCTGCAGCCCTGGATTTTGACCGCGCTCATCGCTCTGCCGGTGATCTGGTGGCTGCTCCGCTTTACGCCGCCCCGCCCGGTGCAGGTGGCCTTCCCGCCGATACGCCTTTTGCTTGGCCTTAATTCGGAAGAGGAAACGCCATCGAAAAGCCCCTGGTGGCTGACCTTGCTCCGAATATTGATTGCTGCGCTCATCATCCTTGCGCTGGCATCGCCGGTATTGAACCCGGAAAAGGCGACCTCCGCGGCCAAAGACAAGCTGCTGATCGTCGTCGACAATGGCTGGACGTCGGCAAGCCGTTGGGAGCGGCGGCAGGACCTGCTGTCGACGATCCTGCAAAGCGCGGATCGCAATGGCCAGACGGTCAGTCTTGTGGCAACAGCCGATCCCACGCTTGCGCAAGCGACAATCGAGCCGCTTTCCCCGGCCCAGGCCCAGGAAAAAGCATCCAGCCTTGAGCCGATGCCCTATCCCGGCGATGGCGGTGCTGCCGCCACAGCGATCACCAAAGCGTTTCCGGAGAATGCGGGCATTAATTCTGTGTGGCTGGGTGATGGCGTCGACAATGGCGGCGCGCAGGCGCTTGCCGATGCCTTGCGCCGCATTTCGGCCAATGGCGCATTTTCCATCGTCACCGATGAGTCTGGCAATGAACCTCTCGGCCTCGCCGGCCAGTCAAGCGTGCAAACCGGTCTGGGCGTCCGCGTCCTGTCGCCGGGCGGGACACCGCGTGCCGGACGGGTTGTCGCTTTGAGCGGACGCGGAGCGCGGCTCGCCGAAGCTGAATTCGCATTGAGCGACGGGCAGCAATCGGCAGAGATTGTTGTCGAGCTCCCGCTGGAGCTTCGCAACCAGGTCGCGCGGCTGGAAATCGAACGTGAGCCCGCCGCTGGCGCTGTCTATCTGCTCGATGCCCGTTCGCTCTGGCAGCGTTTTGGGATTATCTCCGGCGAAGCGCGCGAGGCCGCACAGCCGCTTCTGTCGCCCACCCATTATCTGGAACGAGCCCTGACGCCGCATGGCGAGGTCATGGTGACGTCGACCGGCAATGTCGAGCAGGCCAGCGCCGCGCTTCTCGAACGCAAACCCTCCGTGCTCATTCTTGCCAATATCGGCCAGTTGATCGGCGAGACGCAAACACGCCTTTCAGAGTGGGTTGAAAAAGGTGGAATGCTTTTGCGCTTTGCCGGTCCCAGGCTCGAAAAAGGCGGCGATGCGCTTCTGCCCGTCCCCTTACGCGAAGGCGGGCGAACGCTTGGCGGAGCGCTCTCCTGGCGTGAGCCGCAAAAACTGGCACCGTTTGAAGAGACGAGCCCCTATTACGGGCTGACGATTCCCGAAGATGTGCTCGTCAACCGGCAGGTTTTGGCGGACCCGGCAGCGGAGCAGCGGCCCTCCACGCAAATCTGGGCGCGCCTTCAGGACGGCACGCCCCTCGTGACGGCATCAAATCTTGGCGAAGGCTGGCTCGTTCTCTTTCACATCACCGCGAATTCGGATTGGTCGAATCTGCCGATATCGGGCCTCTTCGTCGATATGCTCCGGCGGGCAGCGGAACTCTCCAATGTCAGCACAGCGCAGGCGACAAGTGCAGCCGGCGGCGGCGCATCGCCTGAGAACAACATCGTGAACAGTTCCACGCGCACAACCTTTCTCACGCCTTGGCAGACGCTTGACGGCTTTGGCCGTCTTGGCCCCCCACCTGTGACTGCCAATGCCCTGCCCGCCACCAATACGGATGATATCCGGCCAGGCCCCCGCCACCCGCCTGGATTTTACGGACAGCCCGGCCGCACCAGAGCGCTCAACGTTCTAAGGCCGGACAGCGAGCTCCGACCGCTCAAACCCGCAGAGCTGGGCGCGGAACGCTTGAGCTATGAAGCGCGCAAGCCGTTTCCACTGATGCCCTGGCTTTTGCTCGCAGCATTTGGATTTTTCGCCGTGGATGCAATTATTACGCTGATCATGATGTCCGGTGGGCTGTTCAGGCGGCGCGCCGCTCAGGCCGCTGCGGTCTTCGCTCTCCTCGGACCCATTAGCGCTGGCCTTTTGGCTTTCCCCGGCCCGGCCCTTGCGCAAAATGCGGCCTCGTCCTCTGACAATTTCGCGCTTCAAGCCTCTTTGTCGACACGGCTTGCCTATGTCATTACGGGCGATGCAGCAACGGACGACGTCAGTCAGAAGGGCCTTTCCGGCTTGTCCCGCGTTCTCGCCATGCGCACGGCGATCGAACCCGGCGAACCGATGGGCGTCAATATCGAGAGCGACGAGCTTGTGTTCTTCCCGCTCCTTTACTGGCCGGTCCGGCCTGACGCCGAGCCTTTAGCGGGAGCAACCCTCGCCAAGATCGACGCCTATATGAAGCAGGGCGGCATGATCGTTTTCGACACGAAAGATTATCAGATGCCGACAAGCTTTGGCGCCGGAGCCGGAGGCCAGTCGCCCGCATTGGTTAATCTGATCGGCAAGCTGGACACACCGCGTCTGGAACCCGTGCCCGAGGGTCATGTGCTCACCAAAGCATTCTATTTGATGAATGGTTTCCCAGGACGCTGGGATGGCGGCACGCTATGGGTCGAGGCACGCGCGCCCAATGAGGACGGTGCAAGCCGGCGCGCCCTTAAATCCGATGGCGTCAGCTCAATCCTGATCACGTCGAACGACTTCGCCGGAGCCTGGGCCCTGGACCCGTCCGGGCGGCCATTATATGCCACCGTTCCCGGCGGCGAGGTGCAGCGGGAAATGGCGTTCCGCTCGGGCATCAATATCGTGATGTATGCGCTGACCGGCAATTACAAGGCCGATCAGGTTCATGTCCCGGCGCTCCTGGAACGGCTTGGGCAGTAAAGGCGAAATATGAACTGGACCGTCGAGTTTCTGCCCTTTCTGCCGCTTCCCTATCTCGCTGCCGCTGCAGGCGTCGCACTCCTGGTTGCCTTTGTGCTGCTCTGGCGCGGCCGGCGTGGCGCGATGTTCCGGATCGCCGTTCTTGCACTCCTGATCACAGCGCTGGCCAATCCGAACCTCAAGGAAGAGGACCGCGAGCCGCTATCGAATATTGCGGTCGTGGTGGTCGATCAGAGCGCCAGCCAGCGTATTGCGGGCCGCGAAGGACGCACGGCCTCCATCCGTGCACAGCTTACGGAGCGTTTCGGTTCGCTGGAAAATCTGGAAATCCGCTGGGTGACGAGTTCCGGCGGGACAAGCTCGGCGGCTGAGGAAACAACGCTCTTTGCCGATCTGAACCAGGCGCTGTCAGACGTGCCGTCGGAACGTCTGGCCGGTGTCATTATGATGACGGACGGACAGATTCACGACGTGCCGGAAGACGTCGGAAAACTTGGGTTTGACGCCCCGGTCCATGCGCTTATCGCCGGCGTTCCGGATGAATTCGATAACCGGCTCGAAATCGTATCGGCGCCGCGCTTCGGACTTGTGGGCAGCGAACAGATCGTTGAGCTGCGCGCGATTTCAAGCCGCCCTGGCGGCGCGGCCGGACGCCCTGCTGTTTTGAAGGTTCGCCGCCACGACCAGACCGAGGAAACGCTGAATGTTGTATTCGGCGATACGATCCGGCTCCCCTTTCCCTTCCCGCATGCCGGGACCACGCTCATGGAAGTCGAGCTTGAGGGCGAACAGGGCGAGCTGACACTGGCCAATAATCGCGTCGCGCTTCAGGCCGAAGGCGTCCGCGAGAATTTGCGTGTGCTTTTGGTTTCGGGTGAGCCGCATGCGGGCGAGCGGACCTGGCGCAATCTGCTGCGCTCCGACGCATCGGTCGACCTTGTGCATTTCACGATTTTGCGCCCACCTGAAAAACAGGACGGAACGCCGATCAATCAGCTCTCGCTGATCGCTTTCCCCACGCGCGAACTTTTTTCCGAAAAGCTCGCTGAGTTCGATCTCATCATCTTCGACCGATATCAACGGCGCGGTGTCTTGCCGCTGATCTATCTCGACAATGTCGCCCGTTATGTCGAGGAAGGCGGGGCCGTTCTTGTCGCCGCGGGCTCTGATTACGCCTCCGAGCTGAGCCTCTTCCGCACGCCGCTTGGCGATGTGCTGCCCGCACAGCCGACCGGCCAACTGACCGAGATTCCTTTCAAGCCGCTGGTGACCAAAACCGGCGTGCGTCACCCCGTCACGGCAAGCTTGCAGGGTGGTAATGAAAAACCGGAGGACACCCCGCGCTGGGGCCGCTGGTTCCGCCTCGTCGATGCCTCTTCGCGCGAGGGTTCGGTGCTGATGAACGGCCCGGACGAGAAGCCGCTGCTGATCCTGTCGCGCCGCGGTGAGGGGCGCGTTGCAACCTTTCTGTCCGATCATGTCTGGCTCTGGGCGCGCGGCTATGAAGGCGGCGGCCCGCATTCCGATCTATTGCGCCGTCTGTCTCACTGGCTGATGAAGGAGCCTGATCTCGAAGAAGAATATCTGAAGGCAACCGCCGACCGTCAGGGCATCGTCATCGAACGCCGCAGCATGAAAGACGAGGTCGGCGAGGCGACTGTGACGACCCCGACCGATAAGACCGTCCCCGTGCCGATGGAAAAGACGGGACCGGGCATCTGGCGAGGCCGGCTTGAGGCGACCGAGCCTGGGCTTCACAAGATCAACATGGACGAGCTTTCGGCTGTTGCCCTCGTCGGGGCCGCCAATAGCCGTGAATTCTCCAGCGTGGCCGCGACGACGGAACCGCTCGATCCGGTTGCGCGATCGACCGGCGGCGGGCAGTTCTGGATGGGCGGCACGAATGGCGAGGCCGCGCGGGACATGCCGCGTCTTGTCATGATGCAGGAAACAGCACGCTATCACGGCCAGAACTGGCTCGCTCTGAAAGACCGCGAGGCCTATGTCGTGCGCGGCGTCCAATACACGCCGATGCTCGCAGGCTTTCTCGCGCTGGCGTTATTCCTTGGCCTCATCGTGCTGACCTGGTTCCGCGAGAGCCGTTAATTCAAGATGTGAGGCGTCATTATCAGCCGCAACGAGGCCTGAAAATTTGGGCAACGCACCGGACTCCAATTCGGCCACGAGTAGCCGCGCAGGATCGACCGGCCCTGGCAGAATGATCCGCCCCTGCGGTGCAATGCCGAAGCCGACCCGGCTGTAATAGGGCAGATCGCCGACAAGGATGACAAGCTGAAACCCCATGTCGCTCGCGCTTTCCAGCCCGTCTCTCATAAGCCTGAGCCCACAGCCTTTATTCTTATAGGCAGGGGCAATTGCGAGCGGCCCGAGAAGCAGGCCGCCGCGCTGCCCGCCAATTTTTATCGGCGTGAAATGGATCGCACCGGCCAGATTTTCGTTATCCCAGGCAGTCAGTGCGATGAGAGGCGGCTGCGTGGACGCCTCCCGGATCCGGTAAGCGGTGCGCACGAAACGTCCGGGCCCGAAGGTCTCTTCGTGCAAATCAAAGATGAGCGCGTTATCCGCTGGGGTCTGCGGCCGAATGGAAAAGGAACAAGTCATGACGAAGGCCTGTCTGTCGTTCTTATGTCATCAGGAAGAGCGACCGGCAGGCGATCATGGTTCGATCGGGAAGGGAAAATGCGGTTAAGCCATGAAGAACCGCCGGCGCCAGCTTGGGATTGTCGAAGCTCGCTGTCGTCGGCGCGGATGCCTTGAAGGCTGAAAAATGTGTTTGCCTTGGTTCGTCATAGTGGATGCGCCATATCACGAGAATAGTTTGTCGTCTAGCGGCAAGTTTGCAGCCTGTCTTTGTGAAAACAGAAAGGATTTTACGGCATGGGACTTTTGGTTGACGGCGTCTGGCGGGACAAATGGTACGATACGAAGTCCAGCGGGGGACATTTCAAACGCGAGGATGCCATTTTCCGCAATTGGATCACGGCGGATGGCAGCCCTGGCCCGGATGGCGCCGGCGGATTCAAGGCCGAGCCCGGACGGTATCATCTCTATATCGCTTATGCCTGTCCCTGGGCGCATCGCGCACTGATTTTCCGCAAATTGAAGGGCCTGGAAGAGATGGTGAGCGTGGATGTCGTCCATCCGCACATGGCCGAAAATGGTTGGACATTCGAGACCGATTTTCCCGGCGCAACGGGCGACACCGTGAACGGCAAACAATACGTCTACGAGATTTATCTTAAAGCAAAGCCTGACTATACCGGCCGCGTCACCGTTCCCACGCTCTGGGACAAGGAGCAGGAAACCATCGTGTCGAACGAGTCCTCAGAGATCATCCGCATGTTCAATTCCGCATTCGATGAGATCGGCGCGGCGCCAGGAGATTATTACCCCGCGTCGGAAAGGGATGAGATCGACGCCGTCAACGACCGCGTCTACAACACGGTCAATAATGGCGTTTACAAAGCCGGCTT
The DNA here is from genome assembly GCA_964564085.1 of uncultured Hyphomicrobiaceae bacterium. Lineage (GTDB taxonomy): Bacteria > Pseudomonadota > Alphaproteobacteria > Rhizobiales > Rhodomicrobiaceae > JAHQVI01. The sequence goes on along the minus strand of CAZMAC010000008.1, from coordinate 6,738 downwards.
CGCGACGACACAGGGCGCTTATGAAGAGGCTTTCACTGCGTTGTTCGAGACGCTTGACTGGCTTGAGGAAAAACTGGCCCGCCACCCTCACGTCGCGGGCGAGCCTTTAACGGAAGCGGATTGGCGGCTCTTTACGACGCTCATCCGTTTCGATGCCGTTTATCACGGACATTTCAAATGCAACAAGCGCCGCATTACCGATTACGATGCCCTGTCGAATTATTTGCGTGCGCTTTATCAGCATACGGGCATACGCGACACGGTGAATATGGAACACATCAAAAACCATTATTACGGCTCGCACCGCAGCATTAATCCAACCGGCATCGTGCCCAGCGGACCACAACTGGATTTTGACGCCCCTCACAACCGACCGTCGCATAATGCGTGATCTTCAAAAATATTGGTCGATCGGCTTTGACTCAAAAATTTCACCTAGTCTACGTGTTGTTGCACCGGCTGTATCCGGTGGCAAGTCTTGAATGGGAAAGAGACGCTGTTCCCGGATTTCGAAATTCGGTTCCGGGACCTTCGGCTGATGCCAGCGCTCGATGAGGAAAACGGCAACATGATCGCTTTTCGAAAATTGAAAATTGGCGAAAACACCATGAAGGCGCGGCTCACCTTCGACGATGACGCCGGTTTCCTCCTCAACCTCGCGCGCGAGAGCCGTAAGCATCGTCTCGCGCTTTTCAACGCCGCCGCCCGGAAAATGCCAGCCCGGCCGGTAGCCGTGACGGACCAGCAAAACTTCGCGTTTCTCTGTGAGGATCACGCCCTGAACGCCGAAGGTCATGCCGCGCTTAATCTGCCAATAAGGAAACAGCACTCGTTGCACTAGACGCGCCATCGCATTGCCTCTGTGTGTTTGGCTCTTTCGTTTTAAGCTATCGGGACATTTACCCGATTTGCTACACAAACGTCGGCCTTAATTTTTTCGAGCGGCGGATCTTTGACTGGAGTCAATGAGCCGCTCTGTCTTTCTATTGACGCATCGGATTTGTCCGAAAACCGCTTCGCAGCCCCGTCTTCACGGGGCCATGCTTTTCGGTCCGATGCGCCTGTCTGCTTAGGCATCAGATTTGTCCGAAAACCGCTTCGCACTTTTCGGTCCGATGCTCTAGCATCCTCACATGTTCACACTCGCCCAACTTTCAGACATTCATCTTGGTCCCCTGCCAAGAGTGTCCTTCCACCAGCTGATCAGCAAGCGTGCCCTTGGCTACATCAATTGGTATCGCCGCCGAGGCCAGCACCGGCGCGAGGTACTTGACCGGCTGGTGAATGATCTTCTTGCCCAAGAGCCAAATCACATCGCCGTCACGGGCGATCTCGTCAACATCGCTCTTCCGGCAGAATTTCGCGCTGCTAGGGACTGGCTCGACAGCCTGAGCAGCCCGGAGATGGTGACGGTCATTCCAGGTAATCACGATGCCTATGTTCCTTTCCTGAGAGAGCCGGGGATCAAACGCTGGCAACCCTTTATGACGGCGAATCATGCCGGACGGCCATTCGCTGCTGGTTATCGCTCCACATTTCCTTTCGTTCGGCTGTTTGGAGAGATCGCGCTGATTTGCTTATCCTCGGCAAGAGCGACCATGCCGGCCATGGCGTCCGGACGACTTGGGAAACGCCAGATTTCACGCGCGGGCGAGATCCTGCAACAATTGGGAGATAAAGGCTATTGCCGGATTATCCTTATTCATCACCCGCCCCTGCCAGGCATGACGAGCTGGCCCCGTGCGCTGCATGATGCGGGCGCTTTCCGCGAAATTCTTCGGGAAAAAGGTGCTGAGCTCATTCTTCACGGGCATAATCACCGGGCAATGGCCACCAGGCTTGAGTCCAGGACCGGACCGATCGCCATTGTGGGCGCGCCGTCCGCCTCCTATGCCAGCGATGAGCCGGTCAAAAGTTCCGGCTATAATTTGCTTTCAATTTCAAAGGCGGCGCATGAGGGCTGGCGCCTCGCAATGCGCTCCCGGATCTTCAATATTGAAGGCCGGCTGACAGAAAGCGATCACCAACTATTGCCGTAAGGAAAGCTGTCATTACGGATCGTTATGACGGTAATGCAAAAATTTCATTGGACCAGACGCGCATTTGCGAGGATTTTGCTATCGCGTCATGTTTTTTAGACGGCCCGAAAACCCATGCAGCAGACTAAGATTGCCCCGATTTGGTGGATTGTCCTTGCAGCTGGGACAATACTCGCCATCAATATGGGTATCAGGCAGACCTTCGGGCTGTTTCTGAAACCGGTCACGCTTGATCTGCATGTCAGCCGCGAGGCTTTTTCGCTATCAATCGCGCTCATCAATCTTCTTTGGGGGGCCGGATCGCCTTTTGCAGGTGCGCTGAGCGATAAATACGGGGCGAAATGGGTCGTTCTCGGCGGCGCGGTATTTTATGCTGCGGGTCTTGTGATCATGGCCACAGCCAGCGGTGAGAACGGCCTTATACTGAGCGGGTTTTTGATCGGATTGGGGATCGCTGGTAGCGGTTTTACAGCCGTGCTCGGGGTTGTCGGCCGCGCTGCGCCGCCGGAAAAACGCGCCGCGGCCTTGAGCCTCACCAGCATGGGAAGCGCTATCGGGCAATTCGCGGCCCTGCCTTACGCCCATGTGCTGCTGACGCAAACGGACTGGATCATGACGCTGTTTTTGATGGCCGCGACGGCGGCTTTCATGGCGCCATTAGGCTTTGCCATGGCAAGTGGCGGTATGGGCGGTGGAAACAGCGCGGGCGCCGATGCCAACCCTCTTGCCGACCAGCGCCTCGGCGCAGCGCTTAGGGAAGCGTTTTCCTATCCGAGTTTTGTGCTCTTGACGATCGGATTTTATGTCTGCGGCTTTCAACTGGCTGCGATCGTTACGCATTTACCGGCATTCCTCGTTGACCAGAATTTCGACCCGAGTCTTGGCGTGATCGCATTGACGGCGGTCGGGCTCACCAATATCGCCGGGACCTACCTGTGCGGACGCGCCGGTGAATTCTTTTCCAAAAAGTTTGTGCTGACCTTTCTCTATCTCGGCCGGGGCGCCGTCTTCATTGGTCTGCTCTATTTTCCTCTGACCGAGACCACGGTGATTTTAGCGGCGGCCATTCTCGGCTTTCTCTGGCTAGGGACGATCCCCCTGACCAGCGGGCTGATCGTGACGTTTTTCGGGCCGCGCTGGCTTTCCATGCTTTACGGCATCGTTTTCCTGTCTCATCAGATTGGCGGCTTTATGGGAGCGTGGCTTGGCGGCTGGCTCTACGATAAATATCAATCTTATGATATGCTCTGGTGGGCAACGATTGGGGTAAGCCTCATGGCGGCCGTTTTTCATCTGCCGATCAAGGAAAAGCCTGCGCCGCGTCTGGCCCCCGTACCGGCCCAATAGAGGCAAGCTGGAATGCCGATTGCAGCACGTATCACAATCTTTTCTGTTCTGGGTCTCTTCTGCGCAGGCGCGGCTTATATTCTGCTCGCGCGCGGCCCCGCTATTATGATCGATCTATCCGGATCGCTCGCTCAACTGCTGTGTTTTTAGAGCGCTTTCAGGCGAAGTGGACACCGGTTCGCCGCCCGGAAAGCGCGGTAAAATAAACAGCTAGAGCAGCTGTAAAGACAAGCGGCAAGGTGAGGCCGCATGCGATCAAGGATTTTGCTGAATTAGCAAATTAAGCGCATCAATCGGCTCACGGTATTCCGTAACGCCGTTCACCGTATGCGTCATGCGGATTTCTTTCGGGAATTTCCAATATCTTACGACCCGTTTGAGCAGCCACTTCTCCACGCCCGCGCCTTTCGGGAACCCGGTGTTCTTGTCGTAATTCTCAAACCCAACGAGTTCGTAAATCCCAGGAGCGATGTAAGGGATCTTCCCATCGCTATTCTGGACATCGGCATGAATCTTCGCCTGAACGGCGTCAATATTGCCATTATACAGCTCTCTGAGCAAAAACGCCGTGACCGAGGCCCGGCCCATTGTCGTATTCTTACCACCCAGTTCTTTTTCGTTCTCCGCGACCAATTCATGCGCAACGGTACGAAAGCCCTTCTGATGGAATTGAATGACTTTGGGATCAACCATTTCGTTCCATTCACGGCGCTCCGCAACGCGATCCCTGCGCCCGCCATGCGACATACCGCTGGCGATAAGCCGGTTAAAGTCCCGCTCCGCCAGAAGCAGATTGGTCGCGACCCAATCCTGCTTTTTGTAAATGATGTATTCGAGCACGGCGAACGCAATGACCAGCACGGCCAACAGGTGCATTACCAGATCTAAAGATGCGTCTCCAGTCTCGAACAATGCCGTACCCCATACGCAATGAACATGCTGGGTCCACTAGAGCAACGCGCGTCCAATCGGATGCGGACAGTTGCTCTAATTATTTAAAATAGATCGACTTTTCTGCGCTTTGTGATTCCACCTAAACGCAGGTTGATCTAGCCACGCAAAGACAGCGCAGCATTCCCTGAAGCTAGAATGTTGACTCCGGCCGCGAAGGTGAATTTTTTTCTTTAAAATTAGTAAATAGGCGTGCCGGTTTCAGCCATATGTTAACAAATATGGCCTGATTATGAGCCTCGATCGGCATCACTGCGCATGTTTACGAATGGAGGGACTTATCGGGGCATGATTACCCAATAATCCAGATCAAGAATGACGCCCTCCTCCGGCGTGTTTTCGTCTGCCATCATAGGGAAGCCGTCCGCATTTCTGTTTTTCAGGCCAATCGTGCGCAGCCGCAGCGTGCCGACATCCTCACGGCCCGGCAGATCGGATTTTTCCAACACTTCGCTCCAGGCATAGATCGTATCGCCCGCAAAGGCCGGCGCCACGTGCCGTCCGCCATTGATCGCCGCGATATGGAATGCGTTGGCCAGACCGTTGAAACTCAGCGCCCGCACCATCGAGATGATGTGCCCGCCATAAACCAGCCTGCGTCCAAAACGTCCTGCCCCCTCAATATGCTGATTGAAATGGACCCGCGCTGTATTTTGATAAAGACGCGTCGCCATTTGGTGCTCGGCTTCCTCGATCGTCATGCCATCAGCATGGTCGATCCGTTCGCCATCGTCATAATCACCCCAGCACGCGGACGATCCGGCCAGGACGTCATTATAGGCGTTGCGGTTGATACTGGGCACGGCATTGCCAAGGTCTGACGCGTTAACTTTCGCCGAAAGCTCCGGGACCTCATTTTCCGTGATGACGGCGTCCGGATCGCGTTTGCGGACCATCACCCATCGGACATAGTCCAGAACCGTTCCGCCATGCTGATTGCTGCCCGTGGAGCGCACATAAACGACGCCGGTCTTGCGGTTGGAATTTTCGCGCAGGCCGATCACCCTAGAGGTCGCGCTGAGCGTATCGCCGGGAAAAACCGGCTTTAAAAAACGGCAATCCGCATAGCCCAGATTAGCGACGGCATTGAGCGAGATATCGGCCACGGTCTTTCCGAAAACCACATGAAAAACCAGGAAATCATCAAGCGGGGCATGCTCATAGCCAATGGCTCTTGCGAACGTCTCCGCCGATTGAACAGCGAAACGGCTGCCATGGAGCGCGGCATAAAGCGCTGCGTCGCCCGTCGTGACGGTTCGGGGCGTTGCATGATTTATGGTCTGGCCAATATTGAAATCTTCAAAGTAATTGCCGGAGACGGTTTTCGAACTCATGATGCCTCGCTTATTGTCTTAAGGCCAAAGGATAACGCCCAGATTGAGACCGGTGCAGATTGCAACAGAAAAGCCAAACAGGGAAGGATCGCGGCGGATTTAAATGACAGGAAAAGCGATTAAGAGACTGATTCTGTTTTTGGCTGTTTCCTTAGGGGGCGCTTTCTTGGCTTATCGGTTCGTCTATCCATTTGTCGAAACGGGCCGTTTTTATCATTCGGTTCTTGGCATAGACCTGTCCCATCATCAAGGCGCGGTGGACTGGACCCAGCTTAAGGCTTACGGCGTCGATTTTGCTTATATTAAAGCCAGCGAGGGCGAGAATTTTAACGATCCGCGCTTTTCGCGAAACTGGTATGCCGCCGAACAGGCCGGTATTCTGCGTGGTGCGTATCATTTTTTCACGCAATGCCGGTCAGGCCGTATCCAGGCGCAGAATTTTATCCGCGTGGTGCCGAAGGACCCGGGCGCGCTGCCACCAGTTATCGATGCCGAACATATGGGGCCATGCCGGACCGTGCCCGCCGTCAAAGATATTGCCGCGGAAATGACGGTGTTTCTTAAGAAGCTTCAAGCCCATTATGGAAAAAGACCGATCATCTACACGACACGCGCGTTTCACGATAAATATCTAAAAGGCAAATTTGCCAAAAACCGATTCTGGGTTCGCAGCCTCATTCTGACGCCCCGTTTTCGTAAAAAAGACTGGGTTTTCTGGCAATATCATAACCGCGGACGCCGGCCGGGAATTAACGGTCCCGTCGATTTGAATGCGTTTCGGGGAACGCGCGCTGAGCTGAACGCTTTATAGAGAAGCGCTTGCTAGTGGTTCGATTCAAACATTTGTATCCCATTTGCGGCGCCCTCATTAACAAATGTTTGAAACTCAAGAACCACTAGCAACTTATTGATTCTAGTGGAGCTTTTGAATTTGACGTTTGAAAACGAGGTTTGCCGCAAATGGGTATCAAATGTCAAATTCGCTCCACTAGAGCCTTATCCGCCCTGATTGAATCCACAGTACACGACTCACGTCTTTAATCGTCGTTTTGGCTCGATATTTGTCC